>JBHHVK010000035.1:0-13705 GCA_046754205.1 Thermodesulfobacteriota bacterium | reverse complement strand
ATCGAGGGCAACCTCCAGGCCATGCAGAGGGGCCATGACGAGGTGAAGGGAGACTAAGAAGATGGTTGATAAGAAGGAAGAGGACACCAGGATGGAGTTCCACCTCGGAGGTGTGCTCGCGGGCGGCACGGCCCACGACTACACCACCGGCGGCTGGCGCAAGCTCCGTCCCATTCTGAATAAAGACAAGTGCACCAATTGCCTTATCTGCTGGGTGGCCTGCCCCGACTCGGCGATAATAGCCGAAGAGGGCAAGATGCTTGGCTTCGTGCTCGACCACTGCAAGGGCTGCGGCATCTGCTCCGAGGTCTGCCCGGACAAGGTCAAGGCGATAACGATGAGAGAGGAGGCCGACTGATGGCTATATCCACCGCCGCACAACAGGTCGGGCTTACGGGAAACTCCGCCATCGCGCTGGCGATGAAGCAGATCAACCCCGACGTATGCCCGGCCTACCCCATCACCCCGTCAACGACGGTCGTCGAGGAGTTCAGCTCCTACGTGGCCGACGGGGCGGTAGATACCGAGTACATGACCGTCGAGAGCGAGCACTCGGCCATGAGCGCCGCCGTCGGGGCCTCGGCCGCAGGGGCGCGTGTCATGAGCGCCACGTCGAGCCAGGGGCTCGCCCTCATGTGGGAGATGCTCTACGTAGCCTCGGGCATGAGGCTCCCCATAATACTCACCGACGTCAACCGGGCGCTCTCTGCCCCCATAAACATCCACTGCGACCACTCGGACTCCATGGGGGCGAGGGACTCGGGATGGCTCCAGCTCTACTCCGAGACCGTCCAGGAGGCCTACGACAACCTCATCATGGCCGTCAGGATCGCCGAGGACGAGAGGGTCCTGCTCCCCATCATGGTATGTCTCGACGGCTTCATAACCAGCCACGCCATCGAGAACCTCTCGCCGCTTAAGGACGAGGAGGTGCAGTCCTTCGTCGGCACCTACACGCCGAAGCGCTCGCTCCTCGACACGGACAACCCCGTAACCTACGGGGCCATGACCCTCCAGGACGCCTACATACACTTCAAGCACCAGCAGTCCGAGGCCATGACCGCCTCGAAACCGGTCGTCGAGGAGATAAGCCGCGAGTTCGCCGACCGCTTCGGCCGCCACTACGGCCTGGTCGACGCCTACAGGCTCGATGACGCCGACGTCGCCGTGGTGATACTCAACTCGGCCGCCGGCACCACCAAGGTCGCCGTCGACCAGCTGAGAAACCGGGGCAAGAAGGTGGGCGTGCTGAGGCCGAGGCTCTTCAGGCCCTTCCCCCACGCCGAGATCGCCGACGCCCTGAAGGGCGTCAAGGCCGTGGCCGTCCTCGACCGCGCCGACTCCATGAGCGGCTTCGGAGGCCCGCTCTTCGGCGAGATACGTTCGGCCCTCTACGAGTGCGAGACGAGGCCGAAGGTCATGGGCCGCATCTACGGCCTCGGCGGACGCGACTACAAGGTGGAGCACGCGCTCGACGTCTTCTCCGAGCTCGAAAAGGTCGCTGAGACGGGCAAGGCGGAGACGCTTATCAAGTACATAACCCTTGAATCCGGAGAGGAAACCGCCTCCGGGTGTTGAAAGGATAACTGAAGATGGCAACTCTAAAGGAACTTGCCGGCAAGGAAGAGCTCTTCAGCGGAGGACACCGCCTCTGCGCCGGATGCGGAATACCTCCCATAGTGAGGATAGTGCTCAGGTCGACCGACGCGAAGATAGTCAGCGCCTGCGCCACTGGATGTCTCGAGGTCGCCACGACCGTCTACCCCTACACCGCCTGGCGCGTACCCTGGATACACTCGGCCTTCGAAAACGCCGCGGCTACCGCGACCGGCGCCGAGACGGCCTACAGGGTGCTCAAGAAGAGGGGGCGCATACCGGCGGACAGGGATATCAAGTTCATCGCCTTCGGCGGCGACGGAGGGACCTACGACATAGGGCTGCAGTCGCTCTCGGGGGCGCTCGAAAGGGGCCACAACTTCCTCTACGTCTGCTACGACAACGGCGCCTACATGAACACGGGCATACAGCGCTCCAGCGCCACGCCCTTCGCCTCGAACACCACCACGAGCCCCGCGGGCTCCGTCGTGCCGGGAAAGCAGGAGTGGCGGAAGGACCTGACCCGCATAGTAGTGGCCCACAACGTGCCCTACGCGGCGCAGGCGAGCCCGCACAACTGGTCGGACCTCTCGAAGAAGGCCGAAAAGGCGCTCGCCATAGAGGGGCCCACGTTCCTCAACGTCATGAGCCCCTGTCCCCTCGGCTGGTACACCAAGAGCCAGGACTCCATAAAGTGGGCCAAGCTCTCCGTCGATACCTGCTACTGGCCGCTCTACGAGGTCACCGAAGGGGTCCTCAAGGTCACCTACAAGCCCAAGGAGAAAAAGCCCATAGCCGACTGGCTCAAACCCCAGGGGAGGTTCAAGCACCTCTTCAAGCCCGGCGCCGAGGGCATCCTCGAACATATCCAGGACCGGATAGACAAGGACTGGGCCAGGCTGCTCGATCTCGACGGCAAGCCCCTCTTCTGAGCGCGCCCCGGGCCCCCGGGGCATGTTTAATGCGGGCTGCCACGAACCCACGGGGCAAGTTTAAGACCGGGGCATCTTTCAAAGCCGTCCTTTCCAGACGCGGGGCCTCTTTAGCGGAGGCGGCCCCGGGCCGTCTCCGAGAGGTCAACCACTAAACCGTCGGACCCTTCGCGGGCGCGCCCGTGCCCGGGGACGGCAAGTCCGGTCGAGACCCGCTGACCCGAAAGGTTTTTTCCATGCCGCAGAGTTCCTTCGTGATGTTCGATGAAGAGTTTCAGGAGATCAAGGCGATAGTCGAAAAACTCCTCGTCGAGGCCAACGCCAAGTGCGTTTACCTCGTCGACAAGGACGGCCAGCTCATAACGTCGAGCGGCGAGACCCACGCCATAGACTCCACGTCGCTGGCGTCGCTCACGGCCGGGAACATCGCCGCCACCGGGGGGCTCGCCAAGCTCATCGGCGAGAAGGAGTTCAGCATACTCTTCCACGAGGGCGTGCGCGACAACATCCATATATCCGTCGTGGGAGGCAGGGTCATCCTGGTGGTCATCTTCGACCGCCGTTCGAGCCTCGGCCTTGTCCGGCTGCGCGTAAAGAAGGCGAGCGAGGCCGTGGGCAGGAGCCTTGAAAAGCTCCTGAGGAAGATGGAGGCCGGCCACGAGGAAGAGAATCTGCTCGAGGAGATAACGGAGGAGGACATCGAAAGGCTTTTTCAATAACGTCAAGTTCCGCCGGCCCCATGCCGAAAGATAAGACCGGGCCCGGGGACGGCGCGTTACCCTCTCAGCCAGGGCATATTTTGGAACCGAGGGGCGCATCGGTGCAGGGTCCCACTTTACCGGACACCCGTCCGCCCTCGCGAGCTCCGGGGTTTTTAACGGAACCAACCCCGGTTTTTTTTACGGCCCCGCCGCCAGGCGCAGACCTTAAACGAGCCCCTTTGCAATGTCTTTCATAAACTATTCCTCGAGGGAAATAAACTGCAAGATCGTCTACTACGGTCCGGGCCTATGCGGGAAGACCACCAACCTGCAGGTCATCTACCGGAAGACCAGACCCGAGAGCAAGGGAAAGATGATAACCCTCGCCACCGAGACCGAGCGCACGCTCTTCTTCGACTTCCTTCCCCTCTCCCTCGGCGAGATAAAGGGCTTCAAGACCAGATTTCACCTCTATACCGTGCCAGGCCAGATATTCTATGACGCGTCGAGAAAGCTCATCCTCAAGGGGGTGGACGGCATCGTCTTCGTCGCCGACTCACAGGCCGAGAGGATGGACGCCAATATAGAGAGCTTCGAGAACATGAAGACGAACCTCGAGGAGCAGGGCCTGAGCCTCGCCGGGGTACCCTACGTCGTACAGTACAACAAGCGGGACCTGCCGAACATCATACCGGTGGCGGAGTTCAAGAACATCTTCAACACCGCGATGGTCCCCGACTTCGAGGCCATCGCCTTGAGGGGGATAGGCGTCTTCGAGACCCTCAAGGCCATCGTCAAGCGCGTCCTCATAGAGCTCAAGAAGGGCGCTTAGCCGGCCGGCCGGAGAGGGGAACCACGCCAGCAGGGGAGTGAGAACCATGAGCCTTACGGACAAGATTACCTCGGACATGAAGGCCGCCCTGAAGTCGGGAGAAAAGCTCCGTCTCTCCTGTCTGAGGCTGCTCCTGAGCTTCGTCAAGAACAAGGCCATCGAGCTCAGAAAGGACTCCCTCGACGACGCGGAGGTCCAAGGGGTCATCACCACGCTCGTGCGCCAGAGGCAGGACTCGGTCGAGCAGTACCGGAAGGGCGGACGCGAGGACCTCGCCGGCAAGGAAGCCGAGGAGATGGAGATATTGAAGGGGTATCTGCCGCCCCAGCTCGGCCCCGAGGAGATACGCGGCCTGGTAAGGGACGCCGTCGCAGAGGCCGGGGCCGGTTCCGTCTCGGACATGGGCCGCGTGATGAAGCTGGTAATGCCGCGGGTCAAGGGCAGGGCCGACGGACGGCAGGTTCAGGAGATAGTAAGAGAGGTCCTCGGCGGGTGAGCCCCGCCGCCCCCGGCCCGGTCCGCGAAAGGCATCGACCTTAACCATGTATCGGAAAAACTCATGAAAGGTAACCCTGCATGAAGATAAAGGAGATATACGAAGGGGCGGTAACCAGGGGGATGGATCTCGACCCCCGGGGTCCCGAGGAGGTGGCCGCCGAGCTCGAGGCGGCCAAAAAGGAGTTCGAGGAGCTGGCCGAGGAGGACAAGAAGTGGTTCGACATGGCCCGCTTCGAGAACCCCTACTCCGACACCCGCATCCTCTACGGCGACCCGGAAAGCGAGGTGCGCCGCGCCCTCGTTGGCATAGACATGGAGGTCGGCGAGGTGCTCCTGGCAGACAGGCTCAGGGAGAGGGGAGAGCAGGTGGACCTCATCATAGCCCACCACCCCGAGGGGAGGGCCATGGCCAACCTCTACGACGTCATGGGCATGCAGGCCGGGATACTCCTCAAGTACGGCGTGCCCATAAACGTGGCCGAGGACATCATGGCCGAGAGGATAGGGGAGATAGAAAGAAGGCTCATGCCCGTCAACCACACCAGGGCGGTGGACGCCGCGCGCCTTCTCGACATACCCTTCATCTGCGTGCATACGCCGTCGGACAACGCGGTGGTGGACTTCCTCCAGGGGATATTCGACGAGAAGGGGCCCCGCCTCCTTTCCGACGTGGTCGACGTCCTCAAGGAGATACCCGAGTACCGAAGCGCCCTTGACGAGACCACCGGGCCCAAGGTGGTGGTGGGGTCCGCCGGGCGCAAGGCCGGCCGCGTCTTCGTGGACATGACCGGCGGCACTGGCGGGTCCAAGAAGGCCTACGAGAAGCTCGCCGCGGCCGGGGTCGGCACCATCGTGGGCATGCACATGAGCGAGGAGCACAGGAAGGAGGCCGAAAAACACCACGTCAACGTCGTCATCGCCGGCCACATCCCGAGCGACAACATCGGGATGAACCTCCTGCTGGACCATGTCCTCGACGACGTGGAGGTCATCGGCACCTCCGGCTTCAGACGCATAACCAGGACCTGACAGGCACGGTGTCCGCGCGCGCCGCGGCCCGCCATCGGGGTCTACTTTTCCGCAGTGGATGAAACAACCCTCAAGGCCCTCGAGTTTCCGGCCGTCGTGGCCGAGCTCGCCTCTCTCGCCTCCACGCCCGTGGGGGCGGAGGCCCTGCTCGCCACGAGGCCCCTCGGAGGACTCCCGGCAGTAGAGAGGGCCTTCGCCGAATACGCCGAGATCGAAGGGCGCTACGCGCGCGCCGGCAGGCTCCCCATGGCCGGGGTCCCGGACATCAGGCCGCTTCTCAAGAAGGCCGCCCCCGACGGGGCCTGCCTGAGGGCCGAGGAGTTCCTCGCCGTCGGCTCGCTCGTCGAGGCCGCCGCGGCCCTGAGGGCCCTTCTTACCCCTGAGTTCAGGAAAGACTTCCCGCTGCTCGCCTCCACCATAGAGTCCATCTCCGACCAGAGGCTCCTCGCCTCCGAGATAACCCACGCCCTCGACGATAAGGGCCGCGTGAGGGACGACGCCTCGGGCGAGCTCCGCCGCATAAGGGGCGAGATGCGCTCGGCGCGGGCGAGGGCCAAGTCCGTGCTCGACGCCATGGTCGAGGACCCGTCCACGGCCGAGCTGCTCCAGGAGGAGATAATAACCATAAGGGAGGACAGGTATGTCCTCTGCGTCAAGGCCGGAAAGCACACCGGGGTGCGGGGCGTCGTCCACGGCCGGTCCGGCAGCGGCCTCTCCTTTTTTATCGAGCCCTTCGCCATAGTGGAGCTGAATAACGCCCTGGCGCTCCTCGGCCGTGAGGAGCGGGCCGAGGAGGTGAGGATACTCACCGAGCTTACCGGCCTGGTCCTCTCGCTGGCGGGAGAGCTCAGGGGCGACCTCGACGTCATGGCCCGGCTCGACGCCCTCGAGGCGCGCGCCCTCTTCGCCGGGAAGGTGGACGCCAGGGTCCCGGAGAT
Organism: Thermodesulfobacteriota bacterium; assembly: GCA_046754205.1. GTDB lineage: Bacteria > Desulfobacterota > GWC2-55-46 > GWC2-55-46 > JBHHVK01 > JBHHVK01. The sequence goes on along the minus strand of JBHHVK010000035.1, from coordinate 7,179 downwards.
TGAGGCGTCGGGGGGGGTGAGGCTCGCGGGGGCCCGCCATCCCCTGCTCGTGCTGCAGGAGCGCGCCGGCGGCGGCGGGGCCGTGCCCGTGGACATCACCATCGAGCCGGGCCGCCGCGTGCTCGTCATCTCGGGGGCCAACACGGGCGGAAAGACCGTGGCCTTGAAGACCCTCGGGCTCCTGACCCTCATGGTGCTCTCGGGCATACCGGTCCCGGTCGAAGCCGGGTCCACCGCCGTCGCCTTCGACGCGGTCTTCGCAGACATCGGGGACAGCCAGGACATCGAGGCGAGTCTTTCGACCTTCTCGGCCCATGTGGCGAGGATGCGCGGGTTCCTCACGGACGCCGGCCCCGGCTCCCTCGTCCTCATCGACGAGATAGGCGCCGGGACGAACCCCGCCGAAGGCGGGGCCCTGGCGCTCGCCTCCATCGAGGCCCTGCGCTCCGGCGGGGCGGTGGTGGCGGTGACCACGCATCTGGGCCTCATCAAGGCCCACGCCCACAGGGACCCCGGCTACACGAACGCCTCCGTGGAGTTCGACGAGAAGACCCTCCGTCCTCTGTATCGGCTCCGCTACGGCATGCCCGGCCCGAGCCTCGGGCTCTCCATCGCCAGGGGCCTCGGCCTTCCGGACCGGATAGTCGAGAGCGCCGGCGCCTATCTCGATGAGTCGGAGTCCGCATTCATGGAGTCGGTCGAAAGGCTCGATAAGACCAGGGGCGAGCTCGAGGCCGTGAAGACGAAGCTCGCCGAGCTCGAATCGAAGAGGGACGAGGCGGTAGCGAGGCTCAGGGAGGAGCGGGAGAGGATACTCGCCAGGGCGAGAAAACGGGTGGAGGGGATAGTCGAGAAGGCCGCGGGCGAGGTGAGAGAGGCCGCTAAAAAGGCGAGGGAGGCGGCCAAAGAGGCGGGCCGGGCCGGGGGGCGCTCCGCGCTCCCCTCCCTAAGGGGCGCCTCCTCCGCCCTTGACAGGGCGGCCGCCGCCGCCCGGAAGGACCTCGGGGGCAAAAGGCCCAGGCCCTATGCGCCGCGGCCCGGCGAGCGCGTCCGGATAACCGGCTCCACCACGCAGGGCGTGGTGGAGGTCGTGGACGGCCCCTCGAAGAGGGCGGAGCTCCTCGTGGGCGCCAAGAAGGTCTGGGTCCCCTGGGAAAAGCTCACCGGCCAGGGGCAAAAAGAGGGGGCAAAAGGGGTGGGTAATGGGTTGCCGAAGGGGCGGCAGAGGGGCAGGGGGCCCTCCCGCCGCCCGCCAGGGGGGGGCGAGCGGCCGCCTCAAGACTTCGGCGTTAACGCCGATATGATGGAAGTGGCCGCCACAATTAATATAATCGGCCGGAGGGTCGAGGAGGCCATGCCCCTGGTCACCAGGTTTCTCGATACCGCCCACGCCGCCGGGCTCGAAAGGGTGGAGATAATCCACGGCGTCGGCACGGGCGCGCTCAGAGCGGCGGTCCGAGAGCACACGGGCGCGCTACCCTACGTCAGGGGCCTCTCCGCAGGGGACCCGGACCACGGAGGGGCCGGCGTGACCGTCGTCGAGCTTGCGTAATGGTGTGGCGGCTCTAATGTGGCCTTAACATGCGTTTTATTAATATCTCAGCTATAATGTACGATATGGGCAGTCAGGCCTCTCCATCCGAGTGGCCCCGAGAGGTTCGATTTTGATACCCAAGGAGAAGATAGAAGAGCTGAGGGAGAGGGCGAGCATCGTCGATGTCGTCGGGGATTCCGTTGTCCTCAGGAAAAAGGGCGTCAACTACATGGGCCTCTGTCCCTTCCACTCTGAGAAGACCCCGAGCTTTTCCGTCAACGAGGACAAGAAGCTCTTCTACTGCTTCGGCTGCCACGCCTCCGGCGACGTCATAACCTTCCTGATGAAGAAGGAGGGGGTGGACTTCCTCGACGCCGTAAGGACGCTCGCCGGAAGGTACGGCCTGAATATAGAGGAGAGGAAGAACGCGGGGCCCGACCCGAGAGAGCCCCTCTGGGAGGCCAACAGGACGGCCCTCGAGTACTTCTCCCGCCAGCTCGCCTCCCCCGTGGGCAAGGGCGCCAGGGAGTACCTCGAAAGCAGGGGCTATGAGCCCGGTTCCGATATCGTAAAGAGTTTTTGTATAGGTTTCGCCCCAGAGGGGTGGGACGGCCTCTTGAAGTACCTGAAGGGCAAGTCCGTATCAGAGGCTGCGGCCACGAGGGCCGGGCTCCTTACCAGGTCCCCGAAGACCGGCAAACCCTACGACAGGTTCCGCAGTCGTCTCATCTTCCCCATAATGGACCCGAAGGGCAGGCCCTGCGCCTTCGGAGGCAGGTCGCTTGGCGGCGGCGAGCCCAAGTACCTCAACTCCCCCGAGACCCCGGTCTTCAAGAAGGGACAGGTACTCTACGGCATGAACCTCGCCAGGAAGTCGATAATGGAAAAACGCTCGGTCATCGTGGTGGAGGGCTACTTCGACCTGCTCGCCCTCCACAGCCGCGGCTTCACCAACGCCGTCGCCACGATGGGCACGGCCCTGACGCCCATGCACCTCGGCGCCTTCAGGGGCATTGCCGACAGGGTCTATACGCTCTTCGACTCGGACAGGGCCGGAAGGGCGGCCGCCCGCAGGGCCCTGGAGCTCTTCGTCGAAGAGGGCGTGTCGGCGAGGGCCGTCGTGCTGCCCAGCGGCCAGGACCCCGACGACTTTCTGCGGGAGGCCGGACCCGGGGCCATGGCCGATGCGCTCGATAGGGCCGAGCCGCTGATGGAGTTCTTCCTCGCCGACCTCGCCGGAGACTACGACCTCAAGACGCCCGAGGGCAAGGGCAGGTACCTTGACGAGGCCATCGCCCGGCTCGTGAAGGTGAAGAACGTGGCCGAGAGGGACCACTACGCCGGCTCGCTGGCCTCTTACCTCGCCATCCCCGTGGACTCGGTCTACGAGGCCTTGAGGGGGGCCCGGAAGCCGGGCCGCGGGACCGGAAGGCCGGCCGCCGCGGCACCCGGGCCAGGGAGCGGGGCCCGGACGGCCCGGGCCGGCAGGGACGGCGGCGGGCGTGGCAAGGGCGGCCTCAAGGAGACGACGCTTTTGAGGGTCATGCTCACTCACCCGGAGCTCTATAACGACTCGGTCGAGGCGGCCGTGGAGGCCTTCTCGGACCCGGCCCTGAAGGAGGCCGGCAAGGCCATAACGGCGCTTCTCAGGAAGGGGCGCGGGGTCGACGCCTCGTCCATCGCCTCCGAGCTGCCCGAGGGCCGGACGAGGTCCTTGGTGATAAGGCTCCTGATGGCCGAGGAGGACGGCTTCATAGAGGCCCCTGAAAAGATGCTCGACGACAGCCTCAGGGGGATACTCGGCAGGGGGAGGCCCAAGGACTCCACCGCCGAGGTGATCAGGAGGCTCGAGGAGGCCGGCCACAAAGAGATGGCCCGCGAGATGAGAAGGAGGATAGAGCGTTGACACGCAACAGGGCATGGGCCGCAAAAGAGAAACCCGAAGCGGATCCCCGGGAAGAGATGGAAGTCCTCGAGAAGTTCCCCGACGCCGAGGAGGGGGCCGACCCCGGCGAAGAGGACTTCGAGATGGACGCGGAGGATACCGCCCTCGACGACGGGTCTGACGACGACCCCGTGGAGGACGACTCCGACGACACCAGGGTCTACTCCCCGGCCGCGCTCTCCGACCCCGTCAAGGCCTACCTGAAGGAGATGGGCTCCACCTTCCTCCTTAACAAGGAGGAAGAGGTGGGGCTCGCCAGGACGATAGAGGAGGGGAAGGTCGCCATCACCAGGGAGCTCCTGAAGACCCCCCTCATCATAGAAGAGGTGAACGCCCTCAGGCGCAGGCTCCACGAGCGCGAGGAGATAGGCACCGAGGGCGTTATAGACTACGACGACGACGAGGCCTTCATAAGCGAGGACCACGAGGACCTCGAGTGGGTCATGGATGAGATAGACAGGGTCAACGCCCTCTATGACCGCCTCAGGAAGGCGAAGTTCGAGAACGACGCCGCCGAGGCCGCCGAAGAGGCCGAGCTCGTTGGCCTCCTTATAGAGCTTGACAAGAAGGTGAAGCTCTACGAGAGGGCCGTGGAAAAGCTCAAGTGGTGCGAAAGGGGGCTTACCAGGCTCAACAGGAGGAAGCGGCTCCTCGCCGAGGCGACCTCGCTCGCCGGCAAGGAGAGGGCCGCGGGCGGCCGGGACCGGGAGCCCTATGCCAGGGCGGCCGAGAAGCTCCACGCCGTGGACGAGGACTGCAAGGCGCTGGCCGCAAGGATAGGCATGGACGCCGACGGTCTGTCGGCCTCGTTCCGCGCCATCGAGGCCATGGAGGCGGAGATAGAGCAGGCCAAGGAAAGGCTCATAAAGGCGAACCTGAGGCTCGTGGTCTCCATAGCGAGGAGGTACAGGAACAGGGGCCTGCAGTTCCTCGACCTCATCCAGGAGGGCAACATAGGGCTCATGAGGGCCGTGGAGAAGTTCGAGTACAGGCGCGGCTACAAGTTTTCCACCTACGCCACGTGGTGGATACGCCAGGCCATAAGCCGCTCCATAGCCGACCAGGGCAGGACCATACGCATCCCCGTGCATATGATAGAGACGATAAACAAGCTCCTGAAGGCCTCCCACCATCTCGTCCAGCAGAACGGCCGGGAGCCCGCGCCCGAGGAGCTCGCCGGGGAGATGAAGATGCCCGTGGACAAGGTCCGCAAGATACTCAAGATAGCCAAGGAGCCCGTATCCCTCGAGGCCCCGGTGGGCGATGACGGCGAGAGCATACTCGGGGACTTCATCGCCGACCAGGAAGCCGCGGTGCCCCACGAGGAGATAATGCTCAACAACCTCACCGACCAGCTGAACGATATCCTCAGCACGCTGTCGCCCAGGGAGGAGAAGGTGCTCAGGATGCGCTTCGGCATAGGCGAGAACAAGGACCACACACTCGAAGAGGTTGGGCTCTATTTCAGCGTCACGAGGGAGCGGATCCGGCAGATAGAGGCCAAGGCGCTCCGTAAACTCCGTCACCCTAAAAGATGCAAGCTCCTGAAACCCTTCTCCGACAAGTGACCACCAACCGGCCGGAGCCTCTCTGGCCGGCCTTCTATACCCCTCTGCACGCCGTAGCCATAAGAAATTTTAATAAACTCGGGTAGTTACAAGACAGCGCCCGTATGCGGGTAGGTCGAGGTCCCCTGGGCCGTCACGCGCCGAGCGGTGGCCACGGCGATGCGCGGCTTTTTCAATACCGCTTTGCGGAAAAAAAACGGCACTTCCCGGCGCCCCCTATCTTGTGCCAATATGTTGAAACTATTAAGGAACCCCGGAGAAGCCCCCTCGCAGGCCCGATTTTTATTAAATTCTGATTAATTTTTCCTTGACAGAAAATAATCTTCCTGTATAATGGGGTTAACTTGTTGGGGCCCGCAGGCTCATGGAGGGTCTAAGTCCCGTAAGGCGATGACGCCAGAGTACGACACACCCCGTGTCGTATCCCTGGCTTTTTTTATGCTCAAAAGATTATGTACCGCGGACTGAATACCGGGAACTTAATAAGGCTATAACGAGGTGCGATAATGCGAAGACTGTTGTTGGGCGTCATGGCCGTAGCGGCCTCGCTGGCGATGGCGGGAGTTTCCGGGGCCGCCACGATAAACGACTACCAGAACGGGGACGTGGCGAACGGCATCGCGAGTTCGAGGCACAACCTCGGTAAATACGGCAGGGTCCTGACCACCGACGCCACCACCGAGATATGCGTATTCTGCCACGCGCCTCACCACGGGACGGTCGGCATCGCGCCTCTCTGGAACAAGAAGAACTTCACCGCAAACTTCGCCCCCTACGGGCCAACGATAGCCGGCACCAACGTGGGCAACCCCGGGGGGGCCACCCTGGCGTGCCTCAGCTGCCATGACGGCGTGAGCACCTTCGACGCCCTTATAAACGCACCCGGAAAGGGCAACGGCGGGTCCAACAACAAGACCATCACGAACTTCAACTGGACCTGGTTCATGCCCGGCGCCGCCGCCACGCATACCAACGGAACGAATCTCGACTTCTTCGGCGGCTTCCCGACCTGTATCAACTCCTCCTGCCACAACCCCAATGACACGAACGGCCCGACGAGGCTCAATATAGGGCAGGCCTTCGGCGCCCTCGGCACGCCCGCCGGCGGCCCCGTAACGCTTACGGACGACCACCCTGTCTCCGTCCTCTACAGCGCGGGCAAGGCCTCGCTCAGGCCTACCACCGTATCCCTGAGCAGCATCGACCTTACCTTCGGCCTCAACTCCACCGGCCAGTCCAGCCCCAACCTGGCGCAGAACCGCTGGGCCATCAAGGGAGGCATCACGGACACCGCCACCATCCAGGACCTCCTGAGGGGCGGCAAGGTGGAGTGCTCGAGCTGCCACGACCCCCACTTCGACAACAAATCCTGGGATGAGGTCGAGGACACCTGGAACCATAACCCCTTCCAGACCTACTGCTCCGGACCCGAGGACTGCTCCAACGGCAACTTCCTCCGCAGGGTCGGCGGCAACACCGGCAGCGGGGTCTGCAGGACCTGCCACAACAAGTAAGCGAACACTTCAACCGGAAAAGAGCGGAGGCGGTGTCCGAGAGGACACCGCCTCTTTTTTTCCGCTCACCCGTCCCGCCGGCCTCAAGGGGCGGGTAGCGCCGCGGCGCAGGGGTCCCGTCGGAATGGAGTTGATTCCCCGGGGCGATGATTGTATAATTAACCGCGGCCGACCGTAAGAGAACTGTTCAGGGCTGGCGGAGCCTGCCTGCGGCAGGGTGGATATTCAAGGAGAGGTACGCGATGTCCGAGAGGGGCGCCAGAAACTACAGGACGTCAAGGAGGGTACCGGTCTACTTCCCCGCCACCTTTGCCCTCGGAAAGACGAACGGGGAGGGGATGGTGTTGCAGCTGAGCGATGGGGGGATGCTCTTCTGCTGCTCGAAGGAAATCGACATCAGGGCCAAGGGGTCGTTCTGCCTCAAGGCATTCGAGAACGAACCGGAGGTCACCGTTGACGTCGAGGTCGTGCACAGGCTCTACGAGCGGGAGCCTTCCAACGAGGAGGGGCTCATAAAGTACGGGGTCCGTTTCATAGCCCCGGCTGAGGAGCAGCAGGAGGTCATCTCGAGGGTGATAAGGTTCGCCACCATAAGGGAAAGGTACTTCAACAAGCCGC
>JBHHVK010000034.1:0-13772 GCA_046754205.1 Thermodesulfobacteriota bacterium | reverse complement strand
GTCCCATGCGCTTACGGCCATGGGGCTTACCGACGAGGAGGCCCACTGCGCGCTCCGCTTCTCTCTCGGCGTCTCTACCGCCGAGGAGGACGTGGACGCCGCGGTGAGGCTCCTCGGAGAGGTGCTCACCGAGAGCAAGGGCATCGTGAGGTTCGTGCCTTGCCGCTGAACCGACGCCCGCCCCGGAAGGGTCAAAAATAAGGAGGTTTACCCGATGACGCGCTTTGCCGCACCCGCCCCACCCACCGCCTCTACCGAAGCGGCGGTCAAGGGGAGGATAGAGATAAGGAACTTTCTGGCCGGGAACTATTCCACGGGTTTGAGCGAGGACGTGAGGGCCGGGCTTGTGGGCGCATGCAAGACCCTGCCACCCAAGTGGTTCTACGACGCCCGGGGCTCGAGGCTCTTCGAGGAGATATGCTCGCAGCCCGAGTATTATCCCACGAGGACGGAGATGGCCATCCTCAAGGACGCCGCCGCAGATATAATGGCCCCGCTCAGGTGCTGCGACCTGATGGAGCTCGGAAGCGGGGCGAACTGGAAGGTGCGGATACTCCTTGACGCCGTGGGGGGCGAGTGCATGAATCGTACGAGGTACGTGCCCGTGGACGTCAGCGAGACGGCCCTGAAGGAGGCGGCCGAGGGGCTCGTGGCCGGGTACCCCGGCCTTCGCGTCGTCTGTCTCGTGGCGGACTTTACCCGCGACCTCGACGAGCTGGTCGGGACCATCGACGGGGATAGAACGCGGCTCTTCCTCTTTCTCGGCTCGACCATCGGCAACTTCTCAGAGGCTGAGGGCGACGAGTTCTTAAGGGAGGTGGCCGGGGCCATGGCCCCTGGCGACAGGTTCCTCGTCGGCCTCGACATGGTAAAGGAGCGTAATCTGCTGGAGAGGGCCTACAACGACTCGAAGGGCCTTTCGGCGGAGTTCAACAAGAACGTCCTCCACGTCATAAACCGCGAGCTCGGGGCCGGGTTCGACCCCGGGGACTTCGCCCACAGGGCCTTTTTCAACGAGTCCGAGGAGAGGGTCGAGATGCACCTCGTGGCCAGGCGGCCCGTTAGGGCCGAAGTGCCAGGGGCGGGCATGGCGGTAAGGCTCGAAAGGGGCGAGACGATACGGACCGAGATATGCCGTAAGTTCACGCGCGAGCGCTCCCTTGCGATGTTCGGCCGTGCCGGATTGGAGCCCGAGAGGTGGTTTACCGACGAGAAGGGGTGGTTCTCCGTGGTGAAGCTCAAGCGGGCTGGGGGTTAAAATTTAATAGACCAAAGAGTGGTGGGCAGTGCCCACCCTACGAAACTTGGTCGAATTTTTGATCAAACATCCAGCCACAATATTGACCGCCTACTTGGTCTGGCGCAAAAACATAGAGACATTTTTTTAAAAGATGCTTTGGCGGAAAGAAAGAAAAGAGAAAGTGCAAACGCGGAGGAATTTCTGGATGGCTACCTGGAGGAGGCCTATGAGCCGTTGCCTAAAGATTTTCGTCGGCTAAGGAGTCACGTAAATAAATATCGAAAAATATACCAGAAAAACTATAGAAACATAAGACATAAAGTTTATGCACACAAAGCAATGTTAGATAAGGAAGAAGTACAAGAACTATTTAGCAAGACTAATATTCTTGAACTCCAGAAACTTTCTGTATTTCTAATTAAGTTGCATGAAGCACTTTGGCAACTTTTAAACAACGGTCGAAGACCAATACTACGCGCGATGCCTTTTTCTGTTAGAAGTATAAAGAAACGTAGGCTACCTAAATGGCAAGGCCATAACGTTCAGGAATTGATAATCAAGGAAACGCAAAAATTTTTTAATATTCTCGTACATGAACCTAAAATACAATAAAGCTATAGCAGAAGCAGATTGGATTGCGTCGTCGCAGACGCTCCTCGCAATGACACCCCCCCGCCACATTCCCCCCTCAGATCACCCCCAAGAGCTTGAGCCCGTTGCTCAGGAAGACGACTGAAAAGACGAGGAGCAGAGCACCGAGGACCCTCATGGCCACGGTGTAGCTCCGCCTGTTCAGGAGCGTCTTCGTCCTTGCGACGACAAGGGCTATCACTATGCTCATCCCCGTAAGGAAGAGGTAGAAGCCGAAGATGAAGAGCGCCGCCGAGCCCACCCCCCTGGAGTCGAAGGCGCGCACCACCGTGGGGGCGGCGACGAAGAACCAGAAGGCGTAGGGCACGGGGCTCAGGAAGTTCGTGATTACCGCCTTCTTGAGCGACGGAAGGCCCACCATGCGGTGGTCGGCCCGGAGGTGGTGCTTACGCATGTTCTCGTAGGCGAGAAATGCGAGAAAAGAACCCCCGAGAAGCGAGATGGCCCCGAGCACCGGGTCGAAGTCCGAAAGCCTGGAGAGTATAAGCAGCGAGGCGATGATTATGGGGGGGTCGGTAATGAGAGGGGCGAAGCAGACCTTGGCTCCCTCCCTCGCGTCGTACCTGAGGGTCTCGGAGACGACGAGCGTCTGGAGCGGCCCGGGGCTCAGGCCCGCCGAGGCGCCGAGCACCGCGCCGGTAAAGAAGAACTGGAGTTCTGTGAGCATAAGGAAAAGCATTCGGCCCGAAACCCTCCGGTCGGCGTGGTCCGCCGCGTCATTACAATATCGGACGAACCGGCAAGGCCCTTGAGGGCCGAGTGGGGCGCGGGGATGGTCCCCGGGAGGGGCGGCGCGACGCCCGCCGCAGAGGTATTATAGTTGATATCCCGGTAAAGGGCAATGGACCGGCAACGGGGTGTGCCTTGCCCCCGCTCCATCGCCTGTACCTGCCCGGCCCTCCGGTTGGTATTGATACATACTTATATGTATTAGTACATATAGGAATGGCATGGCTTATATCCCCTTGCGGCCGGCAATCGAGTAGAAGTCCCGGCCCTGACCGCTTGGCCCTATCTACCCTTCGCCGCGGCCGGTCCCGTCAAGCAGGCAGAGGGGCCGCGGGGACCCCGGCGGGCGGGTCAACCTCCGCCCCGGACCTACGGCCGCAACGCCGCGGATACAGTACCGCACGCCTTTTCTTTTTATATTGATTTGTATGTATAGATATGGCAATATCGCACAAAATACAGCAGGTGAGAGGAGGACCCCCCATGACGGCCAAGACGAAGATAACCATTACCGTCGACCGTGAGCTCTTCGAGGCCTTCAAGTTCGTGCTCCCCGAATACACGACCGTCTCCGGGGTCATCGAGACCCTCATCAAGGAGTTCATGATAGGCCACTACAAGCAGGGATGGTCCCTCGGTGAGATGGTGGACGTGCTGAGGGGCAGGACGACCCTCGAAGGCCTCGAAAAGGCCACGGAGCTCGGGCTCCGCGGCCGCGCCGGGGCGGAGAGCGAAGAGGACCTCCGGCTGAGGCGGGCCATCAGGAAGGGCCCCGTCAGGTAAGGGGGCCGTCAGGTAAAGGGGGGGCCTCCCCCCCCCTTTACCCACACCGCCGTTAATCGCCAGGCGAGACGCGCTGGGCCTTCAGCATGATATCGGCCCTCTCCGAGTCTTCGAGGAAGGAATCGGACTCGGGGTAGAGGATGTTCTCCTCCTTCATGTTGTGGTCGAGCAGATAGGTTACGAGCGCGGACCGAGCCTCCTCCACGGCGGCCTCGTCACGGTCCGCGGTGGCCTTTACCGCGCGGTCGAGAAACTCCCGGATGTCCACGTGCTCCATCCGCATCACCTGGGTGGGCCCCCCGCCGAACATCCCCGTCTTCTGCTCGAAGGCCGGGAAGAGTATCTCCTCCTCGGCCTGGATGTGGTTCTTCAGCCCCAGGCTGAACTCCTTTATGTGCCTCAGGGCGTCCTCCCACCTCTTGCCCTCCACCTCGTCGGTGAAGGCCCTGAATATCTCGTCGAGCCTCCTGTGGTCGCTCTGGAAGAAATCGGTTATCGTTCTTTCGGGGATCGCGGTATCGCGTTTCTTGATCCTTATCCTCCACGTCTCGGGCCCCTGCTCCAGGGGCCACCACTCGAACTCTCCCGCGTGTTCGGCCTGGAACTTCGCGAGCAGCGGCCTCGGCTCGTGGTCGTTTATGAGCTCGATGGACTCGCCCGGGGCAAGTTCGTTGTAGGCCTTCATTATTATGGAGGGGTCTCTCGTCTCCTTGGATATCTCCTTCACGTTCACTACCTTGTCCATAAACCGTCGCCTCCCTGTATGGATTGTATCCCTTTATCCGTAACGTACATTATGCGGCTGCCCGGTGCGGATTCCCATGATATATGTCAATATTTACCGCCCCGGGCGGCCCGGCCGTCCCCATATATTATATCAGCATATGGAGAGATTGCCCGGAATCTGGCGCCGCAGGTGCCGGGGACATTCAAAGTTGACAACCGGCCCAGGTTTATGGTATTTATACGCCCCCTTTTCAACCGTGGCGCACTTTCCGGCTGTCCGGGCGGGTATTACTGATTTTTTCGCACGAATCTCCGGGAGTGTGACATATGTTACTGCAATGGGCCTGAGGCTTAAGGTACATACGCAGGCACACATTTATACAGGGGCGTGGTTGAAGAGTTCTTCGGAGGGCTCGAACAAGTTCCGGTATGTATAAATGACAGGACTCTTTCCGTTCTAATCCATGGGATGCAAAAAAAAGGAGGAAAACCGTATGAAGAGATTAATCCTTGGGTCTGTTGCCTTTGTCATGGCCATGGGTCTTGCCGTGGCCTCTTACGGGGCTACTACGGCAACCACGAGTGTTGGTATGTCGGTCAACGTGGTCCCGCAATGCTCCGTTTCTCCGACCAACATTACCTTCGGCAGCTATGACGGCACCATAAATGTGGGCGGGCAGGGCAGCATCCAGGTGAAATGCCCGGCGGGCACGGTTGTCGATATCCTGCTCAACGGCGGAATGAACCAGCTCTCCGCCGCGGGCCACAGGATGATGGGGAATACCTCGGGTGCGGGCCAGAACAACATCCCCGTGCTCGGCACCGGGGCGATTGAGTATACGATCACAAAGCCCGGCGGATCGGGTGATGACTGGGGTGACAATGGCGCGAGCCACGGCGGCACGGCCCATCAGATCACTGTAGGCTCCTCAGGCGTTTCGAACGTCCCCATCAATGCCACCCTGCTGGCGAATCCCGGCTTCAGGGGCGCCGGACAGTTCTATGACGGCGTCAGTGTAACGATCTCCTACTAAGCCGCTTCTGTTTCCGAGGACCTGCGGGGGGGCGTGCCCCCCGCAGGTCATTTATTTCATATAGGCTGCAGGCCGGCCTCCGTCCGGGGGGCGAACGCCTGCCCCTGTACCGGCAAGACGGCGGGCGAGGCGCGTTCGGAGACCTTAACGGCATGGTGTGGTGACCCGTGCGTCATGGAGTGAATAGGATGATATCTGCGTTAAGAGGCGGACTGGCCGGACTTGTCCTTATCCTGGCTCCGATGGCGCTCGCCTTGCTGCCCGCCGACGCCTTTGCCGCCGGCTTTGATGTGGCTCCGACCAGGGTCTTCATCGGCGCCGGGAAGAAGACCGCGGTGCTCGAGGTGACCAACAGTGGCGACAAGGTGGTGGCCCTGCAGCTGCGCGCCGTACGGTGGGAGCAGGGTGAAGACGGAAAGAACGACTTCGAGGAGACGAAGGATATCATCTTCTTCCCTAAGATCACCCGTGTGAAGTCGGGCGAGACGAGGACCATCAGGGTCGGATATCAGGGCGGCGCCGCTGCCAGGGAGAAGACTTACAGGGTCTTCATCGAGGAGCTTGCCTCATCGAGGGCCGCCGGAGGCGGCCTCGGTTTTACCATCAGGCTGAGCGTGCCCATATTCATAACACCGCCCAAGGTGGTCGTCAGAAACTCTCTTGAACGTGTGGAGTTGTCCCAAGGCAAGGCGCTGCTTACACTGAAAAACAACGGCACCGTCCATGCGGTTGTAAGAAAGGTCGCCGTCAGCGCGCTCGACGGTGACGCAAAAGAGGTCTTCCGCAAGGAGATCAGCGGGTGGTACGTGCTGGCCGGAGACGTCCGTACCTATGCCATTGACCTGCCGCGGGAAGAATGCCTGAAGGCCGGCACGATCAAGGGCGTTCTGGAGGTGGGTGAGTCCGTTCTGGAAAGGCAGGTGGAGGTAGATTCATCTCAGTGCCGAAGCGAGGAATAATAAGGATATATTAAAAGAGACCGAAAGACGCGCATGCGGGACTACCCGGAGAAGGGGGAGATCGGCGCGGCGGGTATTTTGCCTCTTTTTCATACTCATATTACTCCCTCTTTACTCATATGCGGCGGAAAACGCCGTGATGAAGGTCTTCCTTAATCACGAGGACAAGGGCGATTTTTTTCTCGTCATGACCCCGGAGGGAGGCCTTTTTTTGTCGCCCGAAGACCTGGCTGGGATGGGCCTTAAGGATATCCCCCAGCAGGCCTTCTTCGTAATCAGCGACAGGGAATACGTCCGTCTCGGCTCCATACCCGGCCTCGCGGTCGATCTCGACCGCGAGGAGGGCGTCATCCGCATCACGGCGGAGCCGGGGCTGCTGGAAAGACACGTAATCGACCTCGCCTACACGAGCCCCTTCAAGGCCGAAAGGATCGGCTCGAGCTCCGCCTTCCTCAACTACAGCGTCACCTATGACGCCGACGACGACTTCAACTTCACGTCCCTCAGCGTCCCCTGGGAGCTTGGCGTGAATATAAAAGGCTTCTTCGGCTTCTCGAGCTTTTCCTACACCAAGAGCAACCTTGCAGAGCGCTTCGTAAGGCTTCTGTCCAACGTAACGAAAGACGACACGACCAGGCTCAGGCGATACGTCGCCGGGGATTTTTTCGCTACCTCCGGACTGCTCGGCGGCAGCGGGACCTTCGGGGGGGTGCGTGTGGCCAGTGAATACTCCATCAGTCCCAACTTCATCACCACCCCGGTCCTTGACCTTACGGGCGTGGCCACCTCGCCCTCGGAGGTGGAGGTATACGTAAACGACTCGCTTGTCAGGAGCGAACGTTTCGCTCCGGGGGAGTTCGAGTTCAAAAACCTCTCTCAGCTGTCGGGGGCGGGAAAGTACGCCATAGTCGTAAAAGACTCCTTCGGGAGGGAGCAAAGGATAGAGAGGCCCTTTTATCTCTCATCCATCCTTCTCAAGCCGGGCCTGCACTCGTACAGCTACAACCTCGGCTTCAAAAGGGAGTTCTTGGGCCAGGAGAGCTTTGAGTACGGGGGCCTCGCCTTCCTGGGAGACCACAGGTACGGGCTGTCGAGGTCGCTTACCCTCGGGCTGAGGGGAGAGGCGGACAACGAAACGGTGAACGCGGGCCCTCAGGCGCGGTTCGTCCTCTGGAGGCTCGGGGAGTTCAACACGTCGGCCGCCGTGAGCCATGAAGACGGTGAGTACGGTTACGGGGGGTCTCTCGCATACCTGTACGCTACGAGGGGTTTCAGCGTCAGAGGCTCGGTGAAGGGTTTTACCCGGGAGTACTCGACGCTCAACATCGGCCCGTTCGATGACAAGACCCGTTTGGAATGGCTTGCAGGTCTCGGCTTTTCCCAGAGGCTGCTGGGCTCCATTTCAGGCACCTACTCCGTTGTCAACAGGTATGTCGGGGCGGACACCAGGAGGACCTCGCTCTTTTACTCGAGGAGGCTCTACGGGGGGCTCAGCCTGAACGTGATAGCGACCAGGACGAAAACGGCGGGTGCGGATTCGGTCGACGAGGTCTTCGCCCTGCTGAACTACTTTTTCAGAAACGGCAACACGAGCACCTTCAACTACCGCGTGGTGGACGGCAGAAGCACGGAATCGATAAATTACCAGAAAAACCCGCCCTTCGGCCCCGGCCTGAGCTACAACTTCTTCGCCGAGAGGCGGGAGGACCCCCAGGGGGACAGGGAGTTCGGCGCGACCGCCCTGGTCCAGTACCGTGCGCCCTTCGGGACGTATTCCGTCAACTACAGGAGGTTTCTCGGCGTGGACAGCTACACCCTTAACACCTCCGGGTCCGTGGCCATGGTCGACGGCTCTGTCCACCTGACGAGGACGATATCCGACAGCTTCGCCCTTGTCAGGGTGGGGGACATCAAGGGCGTCACCGTCAATTATAACAACCAGAGTGTGGGAAGGACCGGCCGGGGCGGCGAGGTCATCGTGCCGGACCTGATATCCTATTATGACAACAACTTCTCCTTCGACGCCGAGGGCCTGCCCCTGAACTACGAGGTGGGTGAGACGACGAAGTACGCCTCCTCTTCCTTCAGGAGCGGCGGCGTGATAGACTTCAAGGTAAGGCGGGTTCAGGCCTTTGTGGGCAGGTTCCTCATCGTGGAAAAGGGCGAGAAGAGGTGGGCCGAGAACGCGGACCTCAAGGTGCATACGGATGACGAGATCCTGGAGACCATCGTAGGCCTTGACGGTGAGTTCTATATCGAAAACCTCTCGCCCGGCACATACCCGGCGGAGCTGACCATGGGGGACTTCACCTGTACGACCGATATAACCATACCGGACAGCGAGAAGGTCTTCGTAGATATCGGCGAGGTGAGCTGTGAGAAGGATTAGCGCGCTTTTTGCAACGGGTCTGGTCTGCTTCCTTTTCCTCTTCTCCGGGGAGGCCCTGGCGCAGGGCTGCAGCGTGTCCGCTGTGACCGTGCAGTTCGGCAGGTATAACCCGGGCGGGTCGGCCGCGCTGGATGCGACCGGGGTGATAAACGTAAAGTGCGACGTCGGGCTCGCCTATACGGTACGGCTCGATCAGGGGCTGAACTCCGGCGGCGGGTTCTTCCCGAGGAAGATGCGCCATCTATCGGGCGCAGATACCATAGACTATAACCTTTACAGGAATTCCTTCCTGACCGAGGTCTGGGGGGACGGCACGAACAGCACATTCGTCCGGCCGGGGGTCGGGACCGGCGCCACGGAGCAGCTCATCTTCTACGCCAGGGTCCCCGGGGGTCAGAGTGTAGCCCCGGGTCCCTACAGTGACGCCGTCTCCGTTATCATCGAGTGGTGAGGGGTCTTGCCGGTGGGGCCTTGCACGCCCCATGAGGGGCCCACGGAGGCATGTAAACCCCTCGACCTCATCCGAAACCCATAACGCGAGCGAAAAATGCGACAGATCCCATGGAACCGGAGCATGAAGAAGGTTGTCTGGTCCCTGCTTGCGGGCCTTATCGTCCTCGCGGCCGCCGGAGCGGGTTACGGCGGGAACGGCTCTACGAGCGTTAACCTGCAGGTGACCGTGGTCCCGAGGTTCTCTTACGTCGTCTCCGGCGAGCCGGCAACGCTCACGATAACCGAGGCGGACGCGGCAAGCGGGGCGAAGACCGTCGCCAGGGGGGCCGTGGTTTCGGTTGACACGAACGTGCCCAACGGTTTTATCCTGGGCGTGCAGGCCATAAAGAGCGGGGTCTTTACGTCCGTCAGGGTGCAGGTCAAGGGCGGGCCGTCTTTCGAGGTCCCCCGGGCCGGATACAGGGAAGTACACCTCCCCTTCACCGGGGCAAACCCCGAGGTCAAGGAGCTGGACTTCCACTTCGTACTCTCGCCCGGGGTCCTTCCGGGCCCCTACCCCTGGCCCCTCGCCGTTTCGGCCCACCCGGTTTAGCCCTCCACCCCCCCTGCCCGGGCTGCCGGCCTTTCAACCGTCTGCACCTCCCTGACAGCCGCTGTTCAGAAATTGAACAAAAATCCTTGACCGACGCCGGGGGAAATGGTATCGTTCAGATTATGAACGACAAGGGCGACGACAGAGAGGACTACCGCTCCTTCCTTCTCCTCGACGAGCTCTCCCGCAACAATGAGCTCACGCAGAGGGACCTCTCCAAGAGGCTCGGGGTGGCCCTCGGGCTCATAAACTCATACCTGAAGAACCTCGCGGCCAAGGGCTACATCACCGTATCGACCATACCCCGGAACAGGTACAAGTATTACCTTACCCCGAGCGGGTTCGCCGAAAAGACCCGCCTCACCTACCGCCACCTCCAGAACTTCACGGGCCTGTACAGGATAGCGAGGCGTGATTTTTCCGCCCTTTTCAGAAAGCTCAAGGCAGGGGACGCAAGGGGGGTGGTCTTCTGCGGGGTGGACGAGGTCGCGGAGATAGCCTACCTGTCGCTCAAGGAGGCCGGCCTCGACCTTGCGGCCGTGGTCGACGACAGGGCGGTGGGCAAGGGCTTTTTCGGCCTTACCGTCGCCCCCCTCGGCGAGATAAAGAGGACCGGCTACGGCGTCGTGGTCATAACCTCCTTTTCCGGCGGGGAGGCCCTCAAGAAGTCCCTTGCCGAGGCCGGTGTCGCGCCCGGTGACATCTGCGACATAAGCGCCGAGGGGTGGATAAAAAGGCTTAATAATATTGAGGATTCCGTCGAAGATGTATAGGATGCGGCCCTCTGGCCGGGCCCGCGCCCGATAGGCCGGCCCCCAGCCGCCCCCTGAAACGAGACAGGCCGATGGTAATGCGGATAGACCCGGGCGGAGGGGACCAGTCCTCCATGGACGGGGCGCTAAAAGAGAAAGAGACCGGCGAATGATAAAAGAGAACCTCCTCGTTGCCGCGGACTTTGCCGTAAAGCTCGTTCGGAGCCGCTACATGCTCAAGGCCATGGCCCTTCGCGAGCTCAAGGCGAGCTACGTGGGCAGCGCCTTCGGCTTCTCCTGGGCCGTTTTGAGCCCGCTGGCGCAGCTCGCCATCTACGGGGTCGTCTTCGGCACCTTTTTCAAGGCCACGCCCGACCCGAGGTACTCTACGGACAGCTACTTTCTCTTCCTCCTCTGCGGTCTCGTCCCATGGCAGTTCTTCTCCCAGACCGTCACCACGACGAGCGGCTGCATCAACAGCAACGCCAACCTCGTTAAGAAGGCCGTGGGCTTTCCCGTGGAGATTCTACCCATCGTGACGGTGCTCAGCAACCTCATCGGCCACTTCATAAGCCTCGCGCTGCTCCTCATCTTCATCGCCGTCTTCACCGCGAAGCTTCCGGTCACCCTTCCGCTGGTATTCGTCTACCTCTTCTTCACGACGCTCCTGGCCGTGGGTTTCGGCTGGGCGCTGGCGAGCCTCAACGTCTTCCTGAAGGATATAGCGCAGGTCATCACCCTTCTCGTCATGGGCTGGTTCTTCTTCACCCCCGTTATCTATTCACCGGATATCGTGCCGCCCGCGGTGCTGCCGTTCATGAAGCTGAACCCACTTTATCACATGGTCGAGGGCTACAGGATGGCGCTCCTTGCAGGCCGGCCGCTGCCCTGGCTCGACTTCGCCTACCTGGCCGTGGTCTCGGTGGTGGTCCTCGGCGCGGGCGGGGTATTTTTCAGAAAACTCAAGCCCTGGTTCGCAGAGGTCCTGTAGGATGGAAGAGTGAGCGGAGATACTATCATACGGGTGGCCGGCCTAAGCAAGAAGTTCCGGAGGTACGCGTCGGTAGCCGAGGGCATCAAGGAGGCGCTCCATCCCCTGAGGAAGAGGTACCACAGGGAGTTCTGGGCCCTCCGCGACGTATCCTTCGAGGTCAGGCGCGGCGAGAGCGTGGGCATCGTCGGGCGCAACGGCTCCGGCAAGTCCACTCTCCTGCAGGTAATCTGCGGGATACTCCAGCCCACCACCGGGAGCGTCGAGGTCGCCGGAAAGGTGGCGGCCCTGCTTGAGCTCGGCGCCGGTTTTCACCCCGAGTTCACCGGGCGCGAGAACGTCTTCCTCCAGGGGGCCATCATGGGCTTTACGAAGGAGGAGACGGAGGCCCGCTTCGAAGAGGTCGCCTCTTTCGCCGACATCGGCGACTTCATCGACCAGCCCGTGCGCACCTACAGCTCCGGGATGCTGGTGCGCCTGGCCTTCGCCTCTGCGATAAACGTGGACCCGGACATACTCGTGGTGGACGAGGCCCTCGGGGTCGGCGACGAGGCCTTCCAGCGCAAGTGCTACGGAAGGATACACACGATACAGGAAAAGGGCGGCACCATCATCTTCGTCTCCCACTCCGCGGGCACCGTCATAGAGCTCTGCGACAGGGCGCTCCTCCTCGACGGCGGGGAGCTCCTGATGAACGACCGGCCGAAGGCCGTGGTTTCGAGGTATCATAAGCTCCTTTACGCCCCGCCGGAGAGGGCGGAGTCGATACGCGGGGAGATCCGCTCCCTTTCGGCCGCCAGGGCCGGGACGTCAACGGAGGCCGGCCCGGACGACGGGGCCGAAACCGGCGGGCCCCCGGAGGGGGATGGCGCGGAATACGACCCCAACCTCCTGCCGCAGAGCACGGTCTGGTACGAATCCCGCGGCGCTGCAATAGAGAACCCCCGCATTACGACCCCCGAGGGCAGGGTGGTGAACGTCCTCGTAAGAGGCGAGGAGTATGTCTATACATACGATGTCAGATTCACCGAACCGGCATATAATGTAGTCTTTGGCATGCTCATAAAAAGCACGAGCGGATTTTCCCTTGGTGGAATGCTCTCTCATCCAAGGGCTGAGGCGATTGACCTGGTCGAAAACGGTAAGGTGCTGTGCCCGCGGTTCAGGTTTCGCTGCATTTTCCTGCCAGGAGTGTATTTTTTAAACGCTGGTGTATTAGGCATAAAGAATGGTTCCGAGACATTTCTGCACCGGGGTGTCGATGTAGGTATGTTCAGGGTTAAACCTGAGGTGGGCTTGCTACAGACAGAGTTAGTGGATATTTCCTCAGAGACAAATGGCACAGAAGTCGTGTTTCGCAATGCGTGGAATCACGACGGAACTGCGTAAAAGACTTTGTAGGGGGCTATGGGTGTTTTTTTCAGGCTTGAACAAACTAAAAAATCGCAGGGATAAGATAATCGTATCCTTCTGTAACATGTCAAAGTCACGGGAGAGCGGGCTGGTTAGCTATGATTTTGCGAATTCGGTCGTTGAGTGGCTGGATATGGGGTTCCAAGGTGGGGTTAAAAGCTGTACAGGGTTGTGGCGCGAGGGGGACAATATTTACAGCCTGTTTATGTCCGAGGGGGTGTTTTACGTATCCGTGATAAATGCCAAGACCTTGTTATATGTTTTTTGTCAGCCTCTCGAAGAGGTTAAGGACGGACATTCGATATGCGTTCTGGGACGGCACCTTTACGTTGTTTCAACAGGAACAGACGAGGTGTTGCGCTACGAACTCAAAGGTGACGGCCTGAAAGGCGCGGAGGTTTTCTGGAAGGCGAGTGATGAGAATCAAGACACCCATCACCTTAATTCCGTGCTGCCCGTAAACGGAGACATCTGTGTGACTGGTTTTGGACCGAAAGATGGTACTTTGTGGCGTACCGCAACACACGGCTACATCTATAACATCACCAGCGATAGGTTTGTTAAAAGAGATATCTACCACCCACATACCCTAGTAGAATTCGGTGGCAGGCTCTATTACTGCGAGTCGTCTACTCAGGTCTTCTGCTCTGTCGATGGTTTGGTGAAGTTTTCACTCGACGGTTATACCAGGGGGATCTGCTTTCTTGATAACAAGACAGTTGCGGTCGGCACGAGTGTTGGGCGAAAGTCATCAAAGAGCACTGGCATCGTCTATAATCCCGCAGACCCCGGTGACAAAGCGGGTAGCTGCGCCATATCAGTGCATAGCCTCGTTAGTGACGAATGCCTGAAGGTGGACATGTCCGAATACACCGCCGAGATTTATGACATTTGTCGTCTGAGATAAAAGACAAAACTGGTCAATATGCCCCTGGAGATAATTTATGTTCAATCCTCTGGACTATCCTATATGTTGTGAGGAACCCCGTAAGCTCTCTGATATCGGGAGCTGGCACGGGCACATGCCCTTCGCGTTCATGATTATGGAGATGCTCAGGCC
>JBHHVK010000033.1:0-14168 GCA_046754205.1 Thermodesulfobacteriota bacterium | reverse complement strand
TGGCAGAGCGGGATGAGCTCGCCGGTCTTCTTCGCGGCCATGATCCCGGCGACCCTCGCCACCCCGAGGACGTCCCCCTTTTTAACCTCGTTGGCGAGTATGAGGTCGAGGGTCTCTCTTTTCATGTAGACCGTACCGCTGGCCGTGGCCTCGCGCTCCGTCGCGTCCTTTGCGGTCACGTCCACCATGCTCGCCTTGCCGCCCTCGTCCACATGGGTAAGTCCCATAATGCTATAATTCTCCCACGCCCGCCGGTCCGTCCGCCCCATCTGACCATCCCGGGGGGGCGGGGGGGGCGGTCTCCGGGCTTTCCAGGTCCTCCTCGAAGGGTATCTCCTCGGGGGCCTCCACTATCATGCCGTCCCGCACCGTCAGGACGAAGAGTTTCTTTACCGCCTCCCGGCGGCGGTCGAAGGAGAGCTCCCCGCAGGCGCCCTCGTAACCCTCTATCCTCTTTATCCTCGTCTTGAGCGCCCTCCTGCTCGGCACGGCGGCGAGGTCCTCGTTTATCGCGGTTATGATCACCCGGGCGGCGTCATAGGCCTGCGCCTCGATCTCGCCCGGCTCCATGCCGAAGGTCTCCCTGAAGCGCTCGGTGAACTCCACGGTCCCTGGGCGGGTGGATTCGGAGAAGTATCCGTCCACGAAGACCGCGCCCTCGACGTAGTCGCCCGCCTCCTTTACGAGGTCGGGGGAGTTCCAACCGTTGGCCCCGAGTAGCCTCACCCCCTCTATGCTGTAATAATCGAGGTAGGGGGACGCGAGGGCCACGGTTTCGTAGCTGTCCGGGATGAAGAGGGCGTCCACCTCCACCCCGGGGATGTACTCCCTTATGGTGCGCCTCCCCTCGCGCTTCTCCTCCATCTTTATCTCGAAGAGCTGTGTGAGCTGGCCGCTGAAGTCGCGGTTGCCCGGGGCGTAGGAGACCGAGCCCACGATCTCGCCCCCGCGCTTTACGACCTCCCTTTCAAAGAGCGCGGCGAGGTCCCTGCCGTAGTAGTTCTCCGGGTGCATGACGGCGAACCTCTTGAGCCTCATGACGTTCACGGCGTAGTCGGCCAGGGCCTCGGCCTGCTGCGCCGTGGTGAGAAAGTTCCTGAAGACGTAGTCGCCCGCCCCGGTGATCCCCTCCTTCTGGGTGAGGGTCACAAGGGGTATGCGGCTGTTCTGGGCGTACCGGGCCACCTCGGTGGAGGTGGAGCTCAGAAGCGGCCCCACGAGGCCCAGGACCTTCTCGTCGCCCACGAGCTCGGCCACGGCGTCACCGGCCGTGCCGGGCTCCGCGCCGACGTCCTTGACGTAGACCGTAACCGCTCCGTAGCGGGAGCCGAAGACCTCGGCCGCGAGCAGCACGCCGCGGAGCGCGGCCTCACCGAACTGGGCGTACCTGCCCTTGAGCGGCAGGAGCGCCCCTATGGCCGGGGCGTCTATCTCGGGGCCGGCGGCCAGGAGGGCGGCGCCGATGTTCTTCAGGAGCAGCCGGGACTTGACCCGGAGGGATATCGTGGCCACCCCGCTCTTGGAGACCTCCTCGACGAGCGACCTGGCGGCCTTGAGGTCCCCGGACCTGTACCGGAGGTAGCCGAGCTCCAGGAGGGCGTCGAACTTGAAGCGGGTGGCCGGGTACTTGTCCAAGAGCCTCTCGTAGAGCCTTATCGCCTCGGCCGCGTTCTTCTTGCGGACGTAGATGCGGGCGAGCCTTATGATGGCCTCGTCGGTATGCTTGGCGAGCGGATGGGCCTCGATGTAGCCCTTGAGATCCTCCATGGCCTCGCGGTCCGGGCCGTTCAGCTCTATGTCCTCGAAGATGTCGACGAGCTCCGCGGCCCTGTCCTTCGGGGAAAAGTATACCCAGCCCCAGGAGGGGGTGGCGATGGACAGGACTATTATAAGTACGGCCGCGGCCCTGAGCCTCATTCGAATATTTCCTTGACCTTGCTGAAAAAGTTCTTCTTCTGGTAGGTCTCCGCGCCGCTTATACTGGCGAACTCGCTGAGGAGCTCCCTCTGCCTATCGCTCAAGTGGGTGGGCGTTTCGACACGGACCACCACCTGCTGGTCACCGCGCGAGCCGGTGTGGAGCGACGCTATGCCCTTGTGCTTGAGCCTGAAGACCTTTCCGGGCTGGGTCCCCGGCGGTATCTTGAGCTTGGTCGTACCCTCGAGGGTGGGGACCTCTATCTCGGCGCCGAGGGCAGCCTGTGGAAACCCGAGGGGCACCTCGCAGATGATGTCGTCGTTGTGCCTCTTGAAGAACTCGTGGGGCAGCACGTTGAGGACTATGTAGAGGTCCCCGGGGGTGCCTCCACGGCGGCCCGCCTCTCCCTCTCCGGCGAGCCTTAGCCTCGAGCCCGTATCCACCCCTGCGGGTACCTTTACGGTTATGTTCTTGGCCGCCTGCACGACCCCCATGCCGGCGCACTTGGGGCAGGGGTCTCTTACCACCCTGCCAGTGCCGGCGCAGGCGGTGCATGACTTGGATATGGCGAAGAACCCCTGCTGAAAACGGACCTGGCCCGCGCCCCTGCAGGTCGGGCACGTAACGGGCTGGGTCCCCGGCTTGGCCCCTGAGCCCCGGCAGTCCACGCATGTCTCTGCACGGGGGATCTTCACGCTCTTCTCCGTGCCGAAAGCGGCCTCCTCAAAGGTGATGTCGAGGTCGTACCGGAGGTCCATGCCGCGTTCGGCCGCGGGGCCGCGCCTGCGGCCGCCGAAGAACTCGCTGAAGACGTCGCCGAAGAGGTCCTGGAAGTCCCCGCCGAAGTCCGCCGCGCCGTAGCCGGACTCGCCGAACCCGGTGCCCTGCCCGGCGTAGCCGAAGCGGTCGTACTGGGCCCGCTTCCGCGGGTCCTTCAAGACCTCGTAGGCCTCGTTTATCTTCTTGAACTTCTCCTCCACCCCCTTGTCACCCTTGTGCTTGTCGGGGTGATACTGGTGGACGAGTTTTCTGAAGGCCTTCTTTATGTCCTCGGCCGAGGCGTCCCTCGACACGGAGAGTATCCTGTAGTAGTCTTTTTCTTCCATTCCGTTCCTTTTCCGGTTGCCCCGGATGTTTCGCTCCCGGCGGCGCGGCGGTCAGCGGCCCACCTGGCCCGGCGGCCCCCTCAGTGGAGGGCCTGGCCCCCGGCATCGCCGGACCCCCCGGCCTCCCCGGGCTCTTCCGCCCCCTCTGCCGCTTGTTCCGGCCCCTTGGCCACCGAGACGAGGGCGGGGCGTATGAGCCTGCCCTTCAGGAGATACCCCTTCTGGAACTCCTCGATTACCGTCCCCGGCGGGACGTCCCTGGTCTCGTCGTGGCTTATTGCGTGGTGAAGCTCCGGGTCGAAGGCCTCGCCAGAGGCCTTTACGCCCTCGAGCCCGAAGTTCTTCAAGACGCCGAAGAGCTGGTCCACGGTAAGGCGCACCCCCTCGCTCAGGGACTTCCCGTCATCCGAGGACTCGGCGTGCTCGAGCGCCCTCTCGAGGTTGTCTATGACGGGCAGGAGCTCGGCCACGAGGGACTCGGTCGCGTAGGCCCGGTACTCCTCCTTCTCCCTGGCGGCCCTCTTCCTGAAGTTTTCGAGGTCCGCCCTGGCCCGGAGGAAGTTTTCGTGGTTTTCCCGGGCCTCTTTGGTCTTGGCCTCGAGCTCCTCCTTCAGGCGCCGGAGCTCCTCGGAGGGCAGCTCCGTAATCTCGTCCACAAGGGGGACCGGTTCCGGCTCGCTTTCCTCGTGCGCCTTTTTCTTCTTATCTTTCTTCTCTCTCATAAGACCTCCGGAAGCTCTGGTATTCGCCCCCCAGGGAGGTCGCGGGGGGATGCGCCGCAAAGGCCTCTGCGGGTCAGAAGAAGGACTTGCCCACAAGCCCGGCCGCGTACTCTACAAGGGGGATTATCCTCGGATAGTCCATCCTCACCGGGCCTATCACACCGAGTGCGCCCGCCACGGCGCCGTCCCCGTAGGGCGCCGTAACGAAGCCCAGCCCGTCGAACTCGCTCACCAGGCCCTCGGAGCCGAGGAGGATGCTTATGCCGCAGTCGTCGAGCGACCTGTCTATTATCTTCACAATGAGGCTCTTCTCCTCGAAGGCGGCGAACATCTGCTTCATCCTCTCGAAGTCGTCCCTGAACTCCGGCTGGTCGAGGACCTTGAGCCTCCCCTCGAGGAAGAGCTCGCCTTCGTCACCTGGGGCCACGCCCTCAACGGCCATGACGCCGAGCTTCAGGGCGCCGCTTAAGAGCTCGTCATAGAGGCTCTTCTCCTTTTTCATCTCCTCGACTATCCTGCTTCTGAGGTCCCTTATGGTGTGGCCCTTGCCTATGGAGTTGAGGTAGTTCGATATCCTCTCGAGGTTGAGCCTGGCCGCTTCCGCGCCGAGCTTTATGTGTTTCGTCGTCACCATGCCGAGGCTCGACACCATGACCACGAGCACGCTCGTGGGCCCCATGGGCATGACGCTGATGTGCTTTATGACGAAGACGTCCTTCTTCATGAGGAACATCATCCCTGCGCAGCCGGTAAGGGCCGAGAGGGCGCGCGCCGTCTCGGAGAGCATGGACTCGACGGTATCGGAGCAGCCGCAGCTCTTCTTGAGCACGTCCTTGTCCGCGTCCCCGGGCTCCTCGAGGTCGAGAAGGCCGTCAACGAAGAGCCTGAAACCCCTCTCCGTTGGTATCCTGCCGGCGGAGGTGTGGGGCTGGGCGAGCAGACCCTCGCTTTCGAGCTCATGCATGACGCTGCGGATGGTGGCGGGGCTCACGCCGAAGCTGTACCCCCCGGCTATGGCCCTTGAGCTTACCGGTTCGGCGGTGCGGATGTATTCCTGCACCACGGCCCCGAGTATGGTCTTTTCCCTCTCCGTGATCATCCGCTCACACTGAGACAGTTTTCCGTGCCCCATGGCTGAGGCCGCCAGATAGGCCTCAACGCCCGGCGCCCTAAAAACGTCCATCTTAAAAGATAACAACGGTCCGTGGGATTGTCAAGGGCATAAATTCGCTAACTTTTTTGCCATCCTGGCCCTGCCCTGGCCGCCCCCCGGGGGCCCGCCGCCGAATGGAGCGGGAGGCCGGCGAGGAGGGCCGCAATGACCGAATCGCCCAGGAGGAGCCCCGCCCGGCTCAGGCAAAGCCTCCCTGGCCCGGGCACGAAGGAGACGAGCCCGCCGGCCACGAGAGGGGGGAGGCCGGGGGCGAGGGCCTCTTCGAGCGTCACCCCGTAGCGGGCATTAAAAGCGGCGTCGTCCACCCCGGTCCCGCACATCCTGAGGCCCAGCATCACCGTCTCGGCCATGGCCTCGCCGCGCGTGAGGTCCTCTCCTCCGGCCTCGGCCCCGAGGCCCGAGGCCGTCCTGTCCATGTAGTCCCCGGGGTCCTCTACGTTCCAGGTCCTTCTTCCCCAGGGCGGGCTCGAACGGTAGGAGTGGGCCCCGGCCCCGAGGCCCAGGTAATCGCGGCCGAGCCAGTAGCCGCTGTTGTGGACGCTTTCGCGCCCGGGCAGGGCGAAGTTGGATACCTCGTACTGGACGTAGCCGGCCCGGCCGAGGGTCTCAAGGGCCAGCTCGTACATGCGGGCCTCGTCCTCCTCGGAGGCAAGCCCCCGCCGCCCGGGGCCGGGGCCTCCATATATGCGGCCGAAGGGGGTCGCCTCCTCTATGGTCAGCCCGTAGAGGGACAGGTGCTCCGGGGCGAGCCCCGCGACCGCGTCGAGCACCTCTTTCCAGTGGCGCGCGGTCTGGCCCGGAACGGCGAAGATGATGTCCACCCCCACGTTCTCGAACCCGGCGCGCCGGGCCATCCCCACGGCCTCGACCCCCTCCCGGGCCGAGTGCGCCCTTCCAAGGGCGGTAAGGTCGCGCGCAAGGGTCGACTGGACACCGAGACTCAGGCGGTTTACGCCCGAGGCTCGGAGAGCGCGGAGTTTTTCGACGGTTACGGTCCCGGGGTTGGCCTCCACCGTTACCTCGGTCGCCGGGGCCGGGGTGAATACCTCGAAGGTAGTATCAATGACCCTCCCGATCGACCCGGGGGAGAAGAGCGTGGGGGTGCCGCCGCCGAAATAAAGCGAACTAAGCCTCCTTCCGGCGAGGCCCTCCGAGGCCGCCACGCGGCGCAGCTCGGCCGTGAGGCAGTCCGTGTACCTCTTTTCCGGGACCTCTCCTGCGGCCCTTGAGTTGAAGTCGCAGTAGGGGCACTTGGACGCGCACCATGGGATGTGCGCGTAGACGCCTATCCCGGGCCTTGCTCTTTTCTCATCAACTGTCATAATCCTCCCGCGGCTCCGGCGGGGTCAATGCGCGGCAAGCCCCGCGGGCCGGCACGGGGATATTATACCAGAGATCCCCCGCCGCCAGAAACCGTCCGTCCGGGCCTTACCCGGTACTTCCTGACGAAGCTCGCGGGACGGTAGCCCATCTTGGCGTGTCTCAGGCCCTCGTCGCCGAGGTCCTGCTCCCTGTTCACATAGACGTACCTCTCGGGAAGCATGGCGGCGAAGGACTGGTTTATGAACTGCGCGAGCCCCTTGTACCCCCCCAGGGCCTTCTCGAAGTGGGTGACGAAGGTGTCGTCCCTTATCTCCTCGCCGAGGGTGTAGCCGGCGGGCTCGCCATCGACGTAGTATATGAAGCCGCAGAGCTGGAGCTCGTAGCACCTATCGAGGGCCTCCCTGGCCGCCACGTAGTCCCCGGGGCCGGAGCCCCCGGGTCTGGCCTCGCGCCACCTCTCGAGGACGCTGATGGCGTCGGGGACGAGTTCGTCGGTGAGGGGTAAAGTTTCGCAGTTGTAGTTGCCCGTGAAGAAGTTCACCTTGTTCTTCTTCTTGTGGAACCTCTTGCCGCCCAGACCGGCGAGATCCTCGCGCAGGTAGAGGTAGTCGAAGTTATCGCGGTCCTCCTCGGCGACATAACCCAGGGCGGCCATCTCACCTGCCAGGGCCTCGGGGGCGGCCTTCACGAAGGAGAAGCGGCCGAAGAGGTCGCCGAGGACGTCGAGGGGCGGGACCCCGAAGGGGAGCATGAAAAAACCCTCCCGCCCCGGCTCGTCGGCGCCGGAGACGACGAAGGCGCCCGGGCCGAGCCCCGACACCATGTAGTTGTGGGTCTCCCTGAAGAGATAGATGTTGGCGAAGGTGAGCTCCGAGACCTCCGAGGCCAGAGCCCGGAAGAGGGGATGGAGCACCTGCCGCATCGGCGGCGTCACCTCGCCGAACTCCGGGTACTCGGGGAGATGGACTTCCGTCAAACCCTGCTCGCCTCCTTTACCACGTAAGTATAATCTATTCTATCAACTCCGCGACGCTGATACCACCCCTTTCCGGCCTCCCTTCAGGCGTCCGCCGGGAGGCTGGACCGGCGGTCCCGGAGCTGGTAGAATGGCCCGGGACGTCAACCACGGAGGCGGGAGCGATGATCAGAGAGCTTGTGGAGAGGTGCAGGAGCTTCAGGAGGTTCTTCGAGGATGAGGCCGTGGACAGGGATACCCTCCGGGGCCTGGTGGCGCTCGCCCGTCTCGCCCCGACGGCGGCGAACCTCCAGCCGCTCAAGTACGTCATCTCCTGCGAGCCGGAGACCAACCTCAAGGTCTACCCGCACCTCCGCTGGGCCGGGTACCTCAAGGACTGGCCCGGCCCCGGAGAAGGGGAAAGGCCGCCGGCCTTTATCATAATTCTCCTGGACAGGGAAATTTCGGAGACCGTGGACTGCGACCACGGTATCGCGGCGCAGACGATGCTCCTCGGGGCGGCGGAGGCCGGGCTCGGCGGGTGCATAATATCGAACATCGACAGGGACGGGCTGACTGCGGCCCTCGGGATACCGGGGCGCTTCAGGATACTGCTTGCCGTGGCCGTCGGAAGGCCCCGGGAGACGGTCAGAATGGAGCCGCTCCGGCCCGGCGGGGAAGTGCGCTACTGGAGGGACTCCGCAGGGGTCCACCACGTGCCGAAACGCGGCCTCGATGACCTGATTGTAGAGCTGCCCGCCCGGAAGTGAGGGCGCGGGCCTCCGTGGTCTCAAAAGGTAGGCCGGGGCCCTGCTTTTCCCGTTGACTCCGTCGGTCGCGGTGGAAGCAGGGCCCCGAGGAAGGGCCTTTTCAGGCGTCTGACAGCAGCGGCCGTCTTCAGCCGCTACAGGGGGAAGAGAGTGTGGCGTGGGTGGTTCAGTGAGAACGTCTTCAATGCGTCCGAGCCTTCCGGCTGTTATCTAATGGGCATCCCGCGCACCGGGAGCACGGCCGCGCGAACGGGGATACGCTCCCTCTCGCCGAGAACGGTTACGGCTATCTCGCACTTCCTGCAGGACTTGACCTCAACCTCGAGCTCGTTTTCGTCATTGAGGCGCACCGGCAACCGCAGGACGTCGACCTTCTTGTTGAAGTCCTTCTCGCCGGCGAGCTTTACGTCGTTGAGCTCTATCTTGGCCGACGAGGCCCTGCCCTTGTCCCCGACGTCCCCGCCGTTGTTCACTACTACGATGCCGTAGCCGGGCACCGGGGCCGTGAACTTGAACTCGCCTTCGTTCCCGTCGGAATGCTTTTTCGCCCTGTCCTTTTCCTTATGCCCGTCATGGTCGTGCTTGG
This sequence comes from Thermodesulfobacteriota bacterium, assembly GCA_046754205.1. GTDB lineage: Bacteria > Desulfobacterota > GWC2-55-46 > GWC2-55-46 > JBHHVK01 > JBHHVK01. Next base: position 5,615 of record JBHHVK010000033.1, on the reverse strand, counting down.
CCTTTGTTACGTAGACGGGGCCGTATATCGTCACGAGCTCTGCGGCGGCGGAAGCCGCGCCGAAACAAAGCAGACTCGACATCACTATGGCGGCCATCCAGAATCTTTTCATCGCCCTGCCTCCTTTCCGTGCCTTCCCGGTCCTGCCAAGATCATAATGCCCCTATTTCTTTGTAACACCTTTCGAAGATTCCGGCAGTGACGCAGGTTACACGGGTCTTGCCCCTGGCCGGCGGCCCCCGCCGGCCAGGGGCGGGAAACAGCCGGGGTCCAGGCGGGTGGCGCGGTGGCGGGGTCAGGCCACCCTGTGGGAGAGGATGCCGAGGAACTTGTTGACCGCGTTCTGCCTGGAGAGAAAAGTCAGCACGGGCTTTCTCCTCACCCCGAGCCTTCTTATCTCGCCGAGGAGCCCGTTGTGGGAGTTGTCGAAGGAGAGCCCCTTCCTGAAGGCCTTGACCGCCACACTCTTCTGTCCGCTCAGGAGGAAGATCCTGCCGAGGTTGAAGTATATCTCGGGGTTGTAGAACTCCTTCTCGGCGGCCATGAGACAGAGGGATATGGCCTTGTCGTAGTTGCCCTCGGCGCTTGCGAGGCATATGGCGTAATAGGACATCGCCATCGGGTTCTGCGTAAAACAGAGGTCCTCCTCGAAGACCTTGAGGGCCTCGGCGTACTCGCCCTCCCTCGCCAGATCCATGCCATCCTCGATGACCTTGTCTATTTCCATCACGACGCACCTCCTGCCTTGAAGTTCGGATGTCAACCCTCCGGCGGCTCGCCCGCTGCCGCCTCCGGAAGGCGTTGCACCCTGCAGCCTGTCTGCACCATCCCAGTATATTCCAAGAGCCCCCGCCCGAATGTAACCCCGGTCACCGAGCGTCCGGAAATCAACGGGGCCTGAACAGAAAGAAACGTCCCACGGGGCCCCGCGGAGCCGGCAGAGGGGAGTACTGTATCGGACGGGTCGCAGGGGGCCTTTAGGAAAAACAGGAGCGGACGGGGAGGGGTTGCTACTGGAGTCTCACCCCGGCTGCGAGGGAGCGCCGGCCGGGGCCGTAAACGAGGGAGAGATTGCCGGACTCGCCGACATCGAAACGGACCTCCACCGGGCCTGAAGGCGGCTCGTCGAAGGTGAGGGTTACGGTCTTCAAGGGCTCGAAGGCACGGCCCACGGCCTGCTGGATCTCCTGCTTTATGAACTCGAGCCCGTCCTCGCGGACCCACCTGCGGACGATCTGGCTCTCGGGCACGGCGAAAAGCTCTATATATATCTCGGACTGGGGCCCGAGCTTCTCGGCGGGCTCGAGCCTGAAGGTCCTCGAAAAGGGTAAAGTCTCTCCCTTTTCGAGGACTATGGTGTAGGTGTGGGTAGTCTCCTTGCCCTCGAGCGTGTACTTGAGGGCGTAGGCCATCCCGAGGTGCCTGTCGTAAACGTCCTTGGTGCCGTAGAGCGCGGCCCCGCGGCCCACCGCCGAGAGCGGGCTGTGGTCATAGATGAAGTTGCCGTCCCTGAGCTCCGGGAAAATGTAGCCCACCTTGTCCTTGAACGAGGGTATCTGGGAGGAGCCTCCCGTAAGGAGCACCGCCTCTATGTTCTTCTTCCTGAGCCCCACCTTCTCCGCCTTCACCAGGACGTAGGAGATGGCCCTGTCTATGGCGGCATAGAAGCCGCGGCGGTCGAGGAGACGCTCGAAGTCGTCCCGGGTCACCACGGCGACCTCGCTCCCCTCCCAGACGAAGGGGACGGCGGCGCTCGCGGAAAGGGCTACCTTTATCTCCTCGGCCCTGGCCACGAGAGCGGCCGGGACCGCTGCGGCGTCGAGGCCCGCTTTTTCGGCGAGGGATTCGGCGAGCCACATGTCTATGTCGCCGCCGCCGAGTATATGGGCCCTCTCGGGACGGGCGACGACGTGGACCTCGTCGATGTTGAGCCTTACGAGCAGGACGTCGAGGGTCGCGCCCCCGAAGTCTATGACGAGGGTGAGCTTGTCGCGTCTTTCGGCGACCTCGTACCCAACGGCGGCGGCGAGAGGCTCCTCTATAAGCTCCGTCCTCGTCCCCTTGAGGTACTTCTTCGCCATCTCCCCGATGGCGTCCCTGTAGCCGGCGAAGCCGAGCGGGACGGTTATGTAGACGTTGTCGGCCAGCGCCTTGCTCATGATGGAGAACCAGCCCGCGTTGCGAACGGTCTTCCTCAGCTGCTGACAGAGGGCGCGGAAGAACCTCTCCATGTGTTGCCCCCCTCCGGGGTTGCCTTCAAGGAGCATCTGCTTTATGTTCCTTACCGGCACGCGACCCATGACCTCGGCGCCTATGGCGTTGGTCTCCCGGCTGATGACCGTAGGCACGACGCGCGCGTTGTCGTAGCCGGTCGATATGACGCCGAGGTCGACGAAGTCCGGAGGGGCGCCGCCCCTCTTCCTCATCACCACGGTGTTGGTGGCGCCGAGGTCGATGGAGATGCAGTCGAGGGTCGCGGCGGGGCGGCGGGCGGCTTCGGCCGCGGCCTGTGCGCCGCGGTGAGACTCCGCCACGAAGACGGGGCGCTTTATCTCGTGGCCGTGGTATGTCTTGCCGAGGGACTCGAGGTGGTCGACGACCCTCTTTACGGAGTCCCGGAGCATCCTGGGCTGGACCCATACGTGCGTATAGGGCCTCAGGACGTCGATGAAGCGGACGTCCTTGAGCTTGTCCCCTACCTCTTCGAGCTCCCTGGCGAGGTACTTGGCGTACTTGCCCCTCGCGAACCGCTTCTTCTTCGACTCCTTGAGGCCGCGCTCTTCGGCGGAGAGTATGAAGTCCACGACGTCGGTGACCTCAACGTCCTCCATCCACCTTCTCACGGTGAAAAAGGCGAGGGACCTGCCGATAAGGTCCTGCAAGAGGAGGAAGTGGTCCTGGGTCCTCGGGACCTCCCTCAGCATGTCTATGAGGGCGTGCTGCTTGGCGAAGGGGTCTTTAATCTCGAAGGAGGCGTTCACCGCGCCGACGAGCGCCCTGGAGTACAGGTCCTCCACCCCGGGCATGTCGGGCAGCTCGGCCTTGATGTGAAGGAGCGCGTATTTTCTGTAGTACGGTTCGGGGATGAGCGAGACGGCGTCCATGGCCCGGTTCATCGCCTCGCGGTAGATGTCCATGAAGTCCCTGTCCCGCGGGACGAGGGAGGCGATGCCGAGGAGCGTGTACCTCCTGTAGAAGGCGAGGTCGGACGCCTTGGGCAGCTCGCGGGCCACGTCTTCGAGGGGGGTCGCGTGGTGGCGGGGCCTGTCGGGGAGCCCGAGGACGAGCCTCCAGGCAAGGCGCCTGAGGCCCAGGAACTCCCCGGTCTTGGGCATCTCTCCCTCTATGCGCAGCAGCTCCGTCGTCCTTCTGTTGTGCTCCGGGATGACGTCGGCCGTGAATACGGCGGCCTCGGCGGCCTTGGCGTAGAGACCGGCGAAGACACCGAGGGAGGGCATCTCCTTTACCACCTCGAGGAGCGCCGTCTCCCTTTCGGCGGGGTTTTCTATCCCCCTTGCGAGCTCGAAACTCAGCTCGAAGAGGCCGAGGCTGTCGGGACCCTTGGGGATGTCCCTGACCACGCCCGTAAGGAGCTCTCTCGTCCTCCGACCGTCTCCTGAGGAGCGGAGCCTTTCGAGGACCTCGCCCGGTGTGCCTGCGCGTTCCGTCATGCCCTGGTCTTATCTCTGGGGGATCTGCCGAAGCCGGTCTCGGTGACGCTTCCGTCGGGGTTGATTATCACCTCCATCTTGCCGTCCATCACGAAGTCCTCTTCGGTGTAGCGGTCGGTTATGGGGATGATCCTCTGGTTTATCGAGCCGCGTGCAAGGGTGGTGGGCTCGGCGAGCGCCTTTACGAACCCGCCGTCCACCAGGACGTCGATGTAGTCGAGACACCCGGCCCTGGACCCGTCCCCGGCTATGTCCTCGTAGAGAAGGCCCGTGTATACGACCGTCGTAAGGCCGTACTTCTCCTTCGCTATCCTGAGGAGCCCGGCGAGCCCGGCAGGCTGTTCGAAGGGCTCTCCGCCGCTTACGGTCAGGCCCTCGACCCCTTCGGTGATGTTGTCGGCCAGAACGTCGGCCGGTGTGGTGAGTATATGGGGGTCGGGGGCGTGGGTATCGGGGTTGAAACACCCGTGGCACCCTCTCGGGCAGCCCTGGAAAAAGACCACGAGCCTGGTGCCGGGACCGTTGACTTCGGAGCGGGGTATCACGGCGTGGATATTGATGAGTCTCTCTTCCGCCACGGCTTCACACCTCAGCCTTCGCTCTTCACCTTTATCTTCACCTCGCCGGTGAACTCGTCCTTCTCGGCGAAGTCCTCGACACGGCCGAGGTGCCGGGTAAGGAGCTCGGCGACGTCCTTGCAGTGCTCGAAGACCGTGGAGTCTATCTCCACCTTTCCGTCGGTGGTTATCCTTATCTTTATCTCTTTGCTCATAGGGCCCCCCGGCGGCTAACCTTTCAGGATTACGCGTATCTCCCCGGCCTCCTCGGTCTCGGAGGCCACCTCGAAGTCGAGCGGCATGTTGTCCTTGATGGACTCGAGGGCGTACATCTGCTTGAGCCGGTTCGAGAACCGGGCCGCCACGCGGGCGTCGCCCCCGACCCCGTAGCTGCCGGTCTTCCTGTCAAGGCTGACCGTTATCTTGTCCCCGTCGCGGTCGAGGTTGAAGGTATCCTTGCGCTCGACCTGCTCCACGCTCGTAAGCTCCCCCCTCTGCCTGAGCTCGTGGAGCGCGGCGATGAGGTATTTTTTATTTTTTATCTCCGTCTTTATTACACAATAGAAGCTCATCAGGCGACCTCCTCAGTCGAGCGGGTTGTCCGCGAAGAACACTGCGAGCGCGTCCCCGTTGACGAGGACCTCCTCGGTGAGCTTGACGACGAGACGCTCGAGGGTCGTGCGGTTCCTGGAGATTATGGAGGTGGAGGACTCCTTGGAGTGGTCGAGTATCCTCTGGATGTCGTCGAGTATCTCCCCGCCGGAAGTCAGGGCGTAGTCCCCGAGGGCCACGAGCGACTTGTTCTGCATGAGGTCCCCGAAGCCGTACTCCACGACCATCTTGCGCGCTATCTCGGTTGCGTGGACGAGGTCCTGGCTCGCGCCCACGGTCTTGTAGTCCATGCCGATGACCTCGTCCTCGGCCACCAGGCCCCCGAGGATGACGCCTATCTCGGATTCGAGGTTGCCCTTGGTGAAGGTCGTCCTCACGGCCTCTTCCGTGGGGAGGAACCCGCCGGCGTTCTTGTAGTTGTCGATGGATATGAAGGCCGGGGTCCGCCTGAAGTGGTACCACATGAGGAGCGTGTGGCCGGCCTCGTGTATGGCGATGTTCCGCCTCTCCGCGGCGGTAAGCGACTCGGCGCGCTGCAGGAAGAGGCTCTTGGATGCGGGACGCGCTCGCTGGTGGCTCCACGTCCGGAGCTCCTCTATGTCCTCCTTCTTGAGGACCGAGAGCGGGGTAATGTTGCGGATCGACTTCAAGAGCGTCTGCTGGGTGACGTCGAGCCCCAGCAGACCCTCTATCTTATCCTCCATCTCCTTGGTGTTCTCACCCTGGTGGACCTCGTTGAAGGTCGTCACCACCGCGTCCTTCACGGCCTGCTCTA
>JBHHVK010000032.1:0-14208 GCA_046754205.1 Thermodesulfobacteriota bacterium | reverse complement strand
CACGACACGAAAAAGCACGGCTGGCTCTCAGTGCCACAGATACTCAAGTATTCGAGCAACATCGGCTCCGCCAAGATAGGCGAGAGGATGGGGGGGGAGAGGCTTTACAGGTACCTCCGGGCCTACGGCTTCGGAGAGAAGACGGGCATAGACCTGCCCGGCGAGGGCGCGGGCGTGCTCAGGCCCTACGGCACCTGGTCCGCCGTTACCATCGACACCGTCTCCTTCGGCCAGGGGATCTCGGCCACGCCCATTCAGCTCATTAACGCCCTCTCGGCCGTGGCCAACGGCGGCTTTCTCATGAAGCCCTACGTCGTAAAGTCCGTCGAGGACCCCGAGGGCAACGTCATATCCGAGTCCCACCCCGTGGTGCTGAGGAGGGTGATATCCGAGTCCTCGGCGGCCAGGATGACCGGGATGCTCACCGGCGTGACCCGCCAGGGCGGGACCGGCGAGTTGGCCGCCATCGAAGGCTTCGAGGTGGCCGGCAAGACCGCCACCGCGCAAAAACCCGACCTCGCGAGGGGAGGCTACATGAAGGACGCCTACATCGCGTCCTTCTTCGGGTATGTGCCGGCCAGGGAGCCGGCCGTCGCCGTGCTCGTCTCCCTCGACGAGCCGCAGGGGGCTTACTACGGAGGGAAGGCCGCCGCCCCGGTCTTCCGCGAGATCGCCTCCCAGACCCTCTCCTACATGGGGCTTATGCCCGGCTCGACGGCCGCCGGGGCGGACCAGCTCGCCCCCTCGGTCAGGCGGAAACCGGGCTTCAGGATAATAAAGGCCTCGGCGCGGTCGGAGAGCGCCCTCGGCGGGGCGGGACCGTCGGCCTACGGGGTGCCGGACATGTCGGGCCTGTCCATGAGGATGGCCATGAAGAGGGCCGCCGAGGCGGGGCTGGAGGTCAAGCCCGTGGGCAGCGGCCGCGCCGTCAGGCAGTCGCCGGCCCCTGGCGGCCGAAAGCCTCCCGACGGCGCCGTCAAGGTCTGGTTCAGGTAGGAAATGCTTTGAAATAAGGAGGGAATTGTGAGAAACTTTTCTATTAGCCGGACCCGCTCTTCTCTCCCCGTTCAGGCTCTCCGTTACCGTTCAACCGCCAGTTGCCAGAGGGACCGAGGTCACATACCCATAACGCATCGGGATGTAGGATTATTGCCATGAGATTAAGGGACTTGGCCGCTCATCTCGGCTCTCCGGTCCCTGCCGGGGAGGACGTGGATATCACCGGGGTCGAGTACGACTCCAGGCGGGTCGTCCCCGGCGTGGGCCCGGGGCGCGGGGTGCTCTTCGCCGCCCTGCCGGGAGAACACACCGACGGCCGCCTCTTCGCCCGCGACGCCGTGGCCCGGGGGGCCGTCTGCGTTCTCGCCGCCGAAGCGGTCGAGGGCGTCGATGCGCCCCTGCTCATAGTCCCGGACGTCAGGGCGGCGATGGCCGAGGCCGCCGGGCTCGTCTACGGCGACCCTTCCGGTTGTCTCAAGACCATAGGGGTTACGGGCACCAACGGAAAGACCACGGTCACTTACCTGCTCGAATCGATATTCCGCGAGGCGGGCGAGCCCGTGGGCGTCATAGGCACGGTCAACTACCGCTACGGCGCGCTGGTCCTGCCCGCGCCGCACACCACACCCGAGGCCCCGGACCTGGCGCGGCTCCTGCGCCAGATGGCCGATGGGGGCGCGTCCGGGTGCGTCATGGAGGTCTCCTCCCACGCCCTTGCGCAGAAGAGGGTCGAGGGCGTCAGGTTCGACGCGGCGGTATTCACGAACCTCACCGAGGAGCACCTCGACTACCATGAGACCATGGAGGGGTACTACGGCGCCAAGGCCCTGCTCTTCAGGAGGCACCTCAAGAGGGCCGGCGAGGGCCGGGCCGTTGTAAACGTCGACGACCGCTGGGGGGCGAGGCTCGCCGCCGCCGTCGGGAGCGCCGGGACCACCACCTACGGACTGAGCGAAGGCGCTGACGTCCACCCCCTGTCCTTCGACCTCAAGGGGTCCTCCACCGAGGCGCTCGTCGCCATGGGCGGAGGGAAGACCATTAAGCTGCTCTCCACCCTCGTGGGGGAGTACAACCTGTACAATATGCTCGCCGCGGCGGCGGCCGCCGATCTTCTCGGTGTGGACCCGGGGGCGATAGCCGCCGGGATAGCCGCCCTCGCCAGGGTTCCCGGACGCCTCGAGGCCGTGGACCCCGGCGGGGACGTGCCCTTCAGGGCCTATGTGGATTACGCCCACACCGCCGACGCGCTCAAGAGGACGCTGGAGGCGCTCAGGCCTGTGGCGGGGGGCCGCATAATAACCGTCTTCGGCTGCGGGGGAGACCGCGACAGGTCCAAGAGGCCCGTTATGGGCTCCGTGGCCGCCGCCGCGTCGGACCTGACCATAATAACCTCGGACAACCCGAGGGGCGAGGACCCAGGGGCCATAATCGAGGAGATTACGGCCGGGGTGGTGGAGGCCGGGGGCGTGGAGATGCTCGACGGGCCGGAGGCGCTCACCAACGGGCAGAGGGGGTACTCGGTCATACCGGACAGGCACGAGGCGATATCCCGGGCCGTCGGCTCGGCCCGGGAAGGGGACATCATACTCGTGGCCGGCAAGGGGCACGAGGACTACCAGATAGTCGGGGACCGGAGGCTGCCCTTCGACGACAGGTCGGTGCTGCGCGAGGCGATAGCCTCCCGGGTGTCCGGTCCGGTCCGGGCCGGCGGGGGCGGAGGAGATTGAAGGTTCAGGGGGTCAGCGGAGTGGTTCTTACTTTGGAAGATATAGCCACGGCCACGGGGGGCGACGTCGTCGGGGCGGCCCCGGGGGGCGCGTCCGGCCTCAGGGCCGCCGGCGTCTCCACGGACACGAGGTCGCTCGCCCCGGGCGAGGTCTTCTTCGCCCTCCGCGGCCCGAGGTTCGACGGCCACGCCTTCGTGGCCGAGGCCGCTTCAAAGGGGGCGGCGTCGGCCGTGGTCGAGTCCACCGACGGGCTCGGCGGCCTTCCGTCCGGCTTCGCCCTCGTGGTCGTGGGGGATACGACGAGGGCCCTCGGGGACCTCGCCGCCAGGGTAAGGCGGCAAAGCGGTCTGCCGGTAGTGGCCATAAGCGGCAGCTCGGGGAAGACGACCACCAAGGAGATGGCCGCGTCCATACTGTCGGTGTCGAGGAAGGTCCTGAAGACCAGGGGCAACCTCAACAACCACATAGGCCTGCCGCTCACCCTTCTGGGCCTTATGCCCGAGCACGAGGCGGCGGTCGTGGAGCTCGGCATAAGCCGCCCCGGCGAGATGGCGAGGCTCGTCGAGATAGCGAGCCCCGACGTGGCCCTCCTGACGAACATCGGCAGGGCGCATGCCCTCGGCCTCGGGGACCCGGAAGGGGTCGCCGAGGCAAAGGGCGAGATATTTTCCGGCCTCGCCGCCGGCGGGGTAAAGGCCGTAAACCTCGACGACCCGCTCATCGTCGAGGCCGCGCGCCGGAGCCCCGGCGGGATGGCCGGAGCCGTGACCTTCGGCTCCAGGGGCGAGGCCGACGTCCGCGTCGCGGACTTCCGGCCCGCCCCGGACCTTTCGGGCTCTACGGCTACTTATGATGTGAGGGGCGAGAGGCTTTCGGTAAGGTTCGCCTCCCCGGCGGCGGCCTGCGCCATGAACGGGGCGGCGGCCATAGCCTCGGCGCTTTCCCTCGGGGCCGGCCCCGGGGAGATAACCGGGGGGCTCGGGGCCTTCAACCCGCTCAAGGGGAGGATGGAGGTCGTAAGGGCCCGCGGCATGACGCTCATAGACGACACCTACAACGCCAACCCCGACTCGGTGGCCTCGGCCCTGAAGACCCTCGGCGCGGTAAACGGCAGGGCCGGGAGGAAGGTCGTCGTACTCGGCGACATGCTCGAGCTCGGCCACAGGGCCGAGCGGGCCCACCGTGAGGCGGGCCGGATGGCGGCGTCCATAAAGGCGGCGGTCGTAGTGGCCGTGGGGACCTATGCGGCGCACACGGCGGAAGGGGCCGTGGAGGGCGGGGTGCCCGCCTCGGAAGTATACGAATTCGGCACCAAGGAAGAGGCCCTCGGGGCGCTCGCCGAGATTGCCGCCGAGGGGGACCTGGTGCTCGTCAAGGGCTCGAGGGGGGCTGAACTTGAGGATATCGTCGCCGGGCTTTCGGGCCTCGAATAGCCGCGGCCGCCCGCGTGCCCCGAGGTCGGGGTCCCGGGCGAGCCAGACAGGGCAACGGAAAAAGGGACTGCACGAAAAAAACCATGCTCTATTACTTCTTATATCCGCTTGCCAAGTACCATACGATATTCAACGTATTTCAGTATATAACCTTCAGGACCATCTACGCCGTGGTGACGGCCCTGGTCCTGAGCTTCCTTGTCGGCCCCTACGTCATAGGAAAGCTCAAGAACATGAACGTCTCGGAGGTGGTAAGGCGCGACGGCCCGCCGACGCACCTTGTCAAGGAGGGCACCCCGACGATGGGTGGCGCGTTGATACTCCTCGTGGTGCTCGTATCGGTCCTCCTCTGGGGAAACTTCTCGAACCCCTACGTCTGGACGCTCATCTTCGTGACCGCGGGCATGGGGCTCATAGGATTTGTCGACGACTACAGGAAGGTCGTCAGGAGGAACGGGGGGATAAGCGCTGGCGCGAAGTTCATCCTCCAGGTCATCGTCGCCGCGGCGGCCGCGATCTTTCTGTACTACACGGACCTCGACACGGTGATTACCATACCCTTCCTCAAGGACGTGAGCTTCGACCTCGGCTGGTGGTACATCCCCTTCGCCGTTCTGGTCATAGTGGGGACCTCGAACGCCGTGAACCTCACCGACGGGCTCGACGGGCTCGCCATAGGGCCGATGATCATAGCCTGCTCCACGTACATGCTGATAGCCTACCTCGTGGGGCACGTGAAGATAGCCGGTTACCTGCAGATAATGCACGTCTCCCGGGCGGGCGAGCTCGCGGTCTTCGCCGGCGCCATGGTCGGGGCGAGCCTCGGCTTTCTCTGGTTCAACACCTACCCGGCCCAGGTCTTCATGGGGGACGTGGGCTCACTTCCCCTCGGAGGGGCCCTCGGGACACTGGCCATACTGACCAAGCAGGAGGTGCTGCTCGTACTGGTGGGGGGGATATTCGTCGTGGAGGCCCTCTCCGTTATATTCCAGGTCAGCTCGTTCAAGCTCACGGGCAGGCGTGTCTTTGCCATGGCCCCCATACACCACCACTACGAGCTCAAGGGATGGCCTGAGCCGAGGATAATAGTAAGGTTCTGGATAATTGCGCTTATGCTCGCGCTCGTGGCCATAAGCACGCTGAAGATAAGATGAACGGAACGTCGATTATGAAAGAGATGCCAACAGGGCGCTCCAATCGGGAGGGCAGGCCGCCGGAGGCGGCTTCGGCCCACCGGCCCCGCGAGGGGCTTTTGGGCAGGAAGGCCCTTGTCCTGGGGCTCGCGAGGAGCGGGCTTGCCGTCTCGAGATTTCTCGCCTCCTGCGGGGCGTCGGTAACGGCGTCTGACAGGAAAGGGCCCGAAGAGCTTCCCGGCGCCGGGGCCCTTGCGTCCCTCGGCGTGGAACTCGCCCTCGGGGGGGCCGCCGCGGCCGCCTTCGACGAGGCGGACCTCGTGGTGGCGAGCCCCGGGGTCCCCTGGGACCACCCCGTGCTCGCCGCGGCGAGGGACCGCGGGGCCGAGGTCATAGGCGAGCTGGAGCTCGCCTCGAGGTTCATCGACTGCCCCGTGGTGGCCGTGGCCGGGACCAACGGCAAGTCCACCACCACGACCCTGGTAGGCGATATGCTGAAGAGCTCGGGCCACGACGTCTTTGTCGGCGGGAACATCGGCACCCCGGCCGTGGAGTGCGCCGAAAGGGACCCGGCCCCGGACTTCTGCGTGCTCGAGGTGTCGAGCTTCCAGCTCGAGACGACGGCGACCTTCAAGCCCCGCGTGGGCGTGCTCCTGAACATCACCCCCGACCACCTCGACAGGTACGAGGGGTTCGGCCACTACGCGGCGACCAAGTTCAGGCTCTTCGCCAACCAGGCGGCCGGGGATTACGCCGTCATAAACGCCGACGACCCGCTCATCGCCGCCGGGGCCCTCGACGGGCTCACCGGCGGGGGGCGTCTCCTCCCCTTTTCGGCCTCGGGACGCCGCGCGGACGGCCTGTGGCTCGCCGACGGAGAGATAGTCTACGCCTTCGGCGGAACGGTGGAGTCCTACGCGACCTCGCCGATGGCCCTCAAGGGGCTCCACAACATGGAGAACGTGATGGCGGCCGTTGGGGCGGCAAGGCTCGCCGGCGCCTCCCCCGAGGCGGTAAGGACCACCCTGGCCACGTTCAAGGGCCTGCCCCACAGGATGGAGCTCGTGCGCGTGCACCACGGCGTGGCCTTCGTGAACGACTCCAAGGGCACGAACACGGGCTCCCTTGAGATGGCCCTGAAGGGCGCCGGCGGCCCTGTCGTGCTCATAGCCGGCGGGGTGGACAAGGGGGGCGACTACTCGCCGCTCGCCCCGCTCGTAAGGGAGAAGGTAAGGCTCCTCGTCCTCATGGGAGAGGCGGCCGACAAGATGGAGGCCGCCCTCGGCGGGTCCGTGCGCACCGTCAGGGCCCCTGGCCTCGAGGACGCCGTGGCCATCGCCTACGCCGGGGCCCGCGAGGGCGACACCGTGCTGCTCTGCCCGGCCTGCTCGAGCTTCGACATGTTCAGGGACTACGAGGAGCGCGGCGACCGCTTCAGGCGGTGCGTGGAGCGGCTCTGAAGGAGGCGGAGGTGTTAAGGACCCGGGACACGGACAAGCTCCTGATACTATCCACCCTGGCGCTCGTTATGGCGGGGGTGGTCATGGTCTACTCCACGAGCTACATCATGGCCATGAACCGCTTCGGGGACGAGTACTTCTTCGTGAAGAAGCACATCGTCTTCACCGCCGTCGGGGTCCTGTGCCTCGCCGTGGCCATGAAGGTCCCCTACACGTTTTACAGGAAGCTGACGTACCCCCTGCTCCTCGTCGCGGTGGCGCTCCTCGTCTGCCTCTACCTGCCGGGCGTCGGGCTCGAGGCGGGGGGGGCGAGAAGGTGGATAAAGGTGGCGGGCTTTACCTTCCAGCCCTCGGAGCCGGCAAAGCTGGCGGTGGTCATATTCCTCGCCTACTCGCTCTCCGCGAAGGCGGAGAGGATAAAGACATTCGCCATAGGCTTTCTGCCCAACGTCCTCATCCCGGGCGTGGTAATACTGCTGATCCTCTTCGAGACCGACCTCGGCACGGCGGTAACGCTCTCGGCAGTGGTCCTTCTCATGAACTTCGTGGCCGGGGTGAGGCTCAGGTACCTGGCCGGCCTGGCGCTGTCGGGCGTGGGCCTCGGCTTTGCGGTCATAAGGAACTTTTCATACATGCAGGACAGGATAGACATATTCCTCGACCCCTGGAAGGACCCCTTCGGCAAGGGCTTCCAGATGGTCCAGTCCTTCGTGGCCTTCGGCTCGGGCGGGCTCGCCGGGGTGGGGCTCGGCGAGGGCAAGCAGAAGCTCTTCTACCTGCCCGAGGCGCACACGGACTTCATCCTCTCCGTCATAGGCGAGGAGCTGGGGTTTATCGGGGTGGCGGCCATCGTGGCCTTTTATATCGTCTTCCTCCTCTGCGGGGTGAGGATAGCGTCGAAGGCAAAGGGCCTGTACGCCAAGTACCTCGCCCTGGGGCTGACCTTCATGGTGGTGCTCCAGGCCGTGGTGAACATGGGGGTGGTGGTGGGGCTGTTGCCTCCCAAGGGGCTGCCGCTCCCCTTTGTGAGCTACGGGGGGAGCTCGCTTCTTGTGAGCCTCGTGGCGGTGGGTATACTGGTGAACATATTCATCAAGGAGAACGAGGCCTGATGCGCGGGAAAGGGTCGGCGGGTTGGCGATGAAAAAGAGGAAAGACCTTTGAAGCTCGTAATGGCCGGCGGAGGCACCGGGGGGCATCTGTTCCCCGCGCTCGCCCTCGCCGAAGAGTTCAGGACACGGGACCACGAGACGGAGATATTCTTCATCGGGGGCAGGCACGGCCTCGAAGAGAGTCTCGTCCCGCTCTACGGATACCCCGTAAGGCTCCTCGGCGTCGAGGGGATCAAGCGCAAGAAGGGGCTGGCGAGGATAAGGGCGCTGGTGAAGGCGGCGCGCTCCACGATAAAGGCCGTTGGGCTCCTGAAGGAGATAGGCCCGGCGGGCGTTATCGGGAGCGGCTCCTACGCCTCGGCCCCGGTGGTGGCCGCCGCCAGGCTCCTCGGCATAAAGACGGCCATACTCGAGCAGAACGCGCTGCCGGGGCTTACAAACAGGGTCCTGGGACGCATGGTGGACAGGATATACATATCCTTCGAGGAGACGGGGGCCCACTTTCCGGCCTCCCGCACAGTGCTCGCAGGCAACCCCGTAAGGCGGGAGATAGTGGCAAGGGCCTCATCGAGGCCGAAGCGGGGCGGGCCCTTTACGGTATTGGTCTTCGGCGGGAGCCAGGGAGCCACCGCCGTAAACGCCGCCTTCATGGACGCGGCCGAGTACCTGACGGACATATGGCCCTCTCTCAGGGTCATTCACCAGACCGGGAGCGAGGGCTACAGGACCGCCGAGGCCGCCTACAGGAGGAAGAACCTCAAGGTGGAGCTTAAGGAGTTCATTGACGACATGGCCGGGGCCTACGCCGCGGCCGACCTCGTGGTCTGCAGGGCCGGGGCCACGTCGATAGCCGAGATAACGGCCGCCGGGCTCGCCGCCATACTCATCCCCTACCCCTTCGCCTCGGACAACCACCAGGAGGTGAACGCCAGGAGCCTGGCCGACAGGGGGGCCGCGGTGATGATACGCCAGGACGTGCTCACCGGGAGCGTGCTGGCGGACACCATCAGGAGGTTTTTCGAAAACCCCGGAGAGCTCGTCTCCGTAAGGGAGAGGGCGGGCGCGCTGGGACGCCCGGGGGCCGCGGCGTCCATAGCCGGGGATTTCATGGGCCTGCTTACGGGCCGGGCCGGGCGGGTCCGCGCCGGAAAGGCCCGAGGCCTCGGCGGCGAAAGGGCCTGATAACGACGTTTGGAGCGGAAGAGGTCAGAGGTATGTACAAGGGCAAGATAAAGAGGATCCACTTCATAGGGATTGGCGGGGCCGGGATGAGCGGCATAGCCGAGGTGCTCCTTAACATGGGCTACAGGGTCTCGGGCTCGGACCTCGCCGCGGGCGACGCCACGAGCAGGCTCGTCGGCCTCGGTGCGGTGATAAGCACGGGCCACGCGCCGGCCAACGTCCGCGGCGCCGACTGCGTCGTCTACTCTTCGGCCGTAAGGCGCGACAACCCCGAGCTCGTCGAGGCCTCGGCGCTCCAGATACCGGCCATAGGTCGGGCGGAGATGCTCGCCGAGCTCATGCGGATGAAGTACGGGATAGCCATAGCCGGCACCCACGGCAAGACCACCACCACGAGCATGGTGGCCGCGGTCCTCGCCGCCGCCGGCCTCGACCCCACGGTGGTCAACGGCGGCCGCGTGAACTCGCTCGGGAGCAACGCCAAGCTCGGCGGCGGGGAGTTCCTGGTGGCCGAGGCCGACGAGAGCGACGGAACCTTCCTCAAGCTATCGCCCACCATCGCCGTGGTCACGAACATCGACCGCGAGCACATGGACCACTACAGCTCCATGGACGACCTCAAGGCGAGCTTCGTCAACTTCATGAACAAGGTCCCCTTCTACGGCTGCGCGGTCATCTGCCTCGACCACCCGGAAATTCAGAGCCTCATCCCGGGCATCTCCAGGAGGTTTCTGACCTACGGGCTCACCGCCCAGGCGGAGATAAACGCCAGGGACGTGGATTACAAGGGCCTGGAGACGACCTTCGACGTCTGGAGGGAGGACCGCGCCCTCGGCCCCGTAAGGCTCGGGATGCCCGGGGAGCACAACGTGTACAACGCCCTGGCCGCCGTGGCCGTGGGCCTCGAGCTCGGGATAGGCTTCGAGCACATAAAGGCCGGGCTCGAGGAGTTCGCCGGGGTGGAGAGGAGGTTCCACGTCAGGGGCGAGGCCCGCGGGATTATCGTCGTGGACGACTACGGCCACCACCCCGAGGAGATAAAGGCGGTCCTCCGGGCCGCCAAGGCCGGGTTCGGAAGGCGCACCGTCGTTGTCTTCCAGCCCCACAGGTACTCGAGGACCAAGGACCTCTTCGACGGGTTCCTCACCGCCTTCAACGACGCTGAAAAGCTCATCCTCACGGATATATATCCGGCCGGCGAGGCCGCGATAGAGGGTGTCACCGGCGAGGCCCTCTACGAGGGGATAAGGAAATACGGCCACAAGGACGTAGTCTTCGAGCGGGACCTCGCCGGCGTGCCGGCCCTCCTTGAGAAGATCGCCGAGGCCGGGGACATGGTCATAACCCTCGGCGCCGGGGACGTCTGGAAGGCGGGGGTGGCCTTCGTGGGGCTCCTGGAGAAAGGGGCCTCGGCCGCCGAGGGCGGCGGGGCGGCCAAGGACGAGGCCGCCGCAGGCAAGGTGATAGACATAAAGGGGGCGTGAGGCAGTGGTGCAGTATCAGCTATTTTTCACACAGAGGTTCAAGGGGAGGGTGCTCTTCAACGTCCCCATGAGCGACCACACCTCCTTGGGGATAGGGGGGCCGGCCGACGTCATGGCCTTTCCCCGCGATGAGGCCGACCTGAGGGACCTGCTGGCCTTCTGCGAGGCCAAGGGCTTCGCCTACCACATCCTCGGCGGGGGCACCAACGTCCTGGTGCGCGACGGGGGCATCAGGGGGATAGTTATAAACATGGCCGACGGCTTCAAGGGTATCGACTGGGCGGAGCCGGACAGGGCCGTCGTGGAAGGCGGCGTCACGCTCGCAGGGCTGCTCGGCGAGTGCGCCGAAAGGGGCCTCGGGGGCCTGGAGTTCGCCGCGGGCATACCCGGGACGGTGGGCGGCGCGGTGGTGATGAACGCCGGGGCCTACGGCGGCGAGATGGCCGACGTCGTCGAGGGCGTGGAGATAATCAGGCGAAAGGGCAAGAGGGGCTTTCTCGGCTCTGAGGACCTCCGCTTCGGCTACCGGACCTCAGAGGTCCCGGCCGGGGCCGTGGTGGTGAGGGCGCACATGAGGTTTACCCCCGGAGACCAGGGGGAGGTGAGGGACAAGATCGCCGGGCTGAGGCGGAGGCGCGGCGCCACGGCCAGGATAACCTATCCCAACGCGGGCTCCGTCTTCAAGAACCCCGAGGGCGGCATAGCCGGAAAACTCATAGAAGAGGCCGGGATGAAGGGGGAGAGGGCCGGCGGAGCCATGGTCTCCGAGGTCCACGCCAACTACATAGTCAACACCGGCGGGGCCACGGCCGCAGACGTCCTCGCCCTCATGGCCTCCATACGCGACAGGGTATTTTCGACGACGGGCGTGGTGCTCGAACCGGAGATAAAGGTCCTCGGCGAGGACTGAGGCGGCGCGCTCCCGCCGGGAGAGAAAAAGACGATTGGACCGGGGGGTGGCGAGATAGAGGGTCAGAAGGATAAGAAGATAGCCGTTCTCATGGGGGGCATCTCCGAGGAGCGGGAGATATCGCTCAAGACCGGCGGCGCGGTCCTCGAGGCCCTGAAGGCCCGGGGCTACGACGCCGCACCGATCGACGCCGGAAGGGACCTGCCGGCAAGGCTCGCCGGCGAGGGCGTGGAGGTCGCATTCATAGCCCTGCACGGCCGCTACGGCGAGGACGGTTGCGTCCAGGGGATATGCGAGGTCATGGGGATGCCCTATACCGGCAGCGGCCCGCTCGCATCGGCCCTGGCCATGGACAAGGCCGCGGCCAAGAAGATATTCAAGTTTCACGGCATCCCCACGCCGCGGTTCGCGGTCGTGACCAGCGGGGGCCGTCCGGTGAGCATGCCGCTGCCGGTGGTGGTAAAGCCGGCGGCCGGCGGCTCGGCCATAGGGGTGAGCATAGTAAGGGAGCCCGCTTCCCTCGACGCGGCGCTCGCCGGGGCTCTCGGGGGCGGAGAGGGCCGGGGGGGGCGGGGCGGGGCCGCCATCGTGGAGGAGTACATAGAGGGCAGGGAGCTTACGGTGGCGATACTCGACTCCACGGTCTATCCCGTGGTGGAGATAAGGCCGCGCGCCGGGTTTTACGACTACGAGGCGAAGTACACCAGGGGCAGGACGGACTTCGTGGCGCCCGCGGAGATTACGGACCGCGAGGCCGCGAGGGTGGTGGAAGCGGCCCGGGAGGCGTACAGGGCCCTCGGGTGCCGGGGGCCGGGTCGGGTGGACCTGATACTCGCCGCCGACGCCACACCCTATGTGCTCGAGGTAAACACCTCCCCCGGGCTTACCGGGCTGAGCCTCTTTCCGAGGGCCGCCGCGGCCGCCGGGGTCGGCTACGGGGAGCTCGTCGAGGCGATACTCGCCGGGGCCGGTACGGACAAGTGATGAGGGGTTAGTCTGACCGATGGGGACAAGAAGGAAAAAAAAGGTCCGGGGAAACAGGAGGCGCAGGGAGCCGCTGCTGGCCAGGGCCAGGAGACGGGTTTTCAGGGCGGCGAAGCTCGCCGCCGCCGTCGCCGTGGTCCCGGCCCTTGCCTACGCCGCGTGGCTGCTCTACGGTTTCACCACGACCACGACGTACCTCGCCGTCCAGGACGTCGAGATCATCGGCGCCGAGCGGGTCACCGGCCCCGAGGTGATGAGATACGCCGCCATGGCCCTTGAGGCGGCTGGAGATGCGGAGGACGGGGCCCGTCCCGGGGGGCTAGCCGGGCGGAACCTCTTCAGCTTCAGCACCCGCGCCGTGGAGGAGGCCCTGGAGGCCAACCCCTGGGTCGCCGGGGCGCGGGTGAAGAGAAGGCCGCCCGGAGGACTCAGGATAGAGATTACGGAGAGGAGCCCGCTGGCGCTCGTGAGGATGGACGGGTTGTACGTCATGGACACTTCCGGCGTGGTCTTCAAGGATTACGACGAAGCCGACGGGCTCGACCTGCCGGTCATAACCGGGCTCCATGAAAACGGGGACGGCCCACCGCTTCCCGAGGACAGGCTCCTGGCGCTCCTCGCCATATTGAAGGCCAGGGAGGGCTTCGGCCTCGACCACGTCTCCGAGATACACATCGACCCGGTCTACGGTTTGACCCTCTATACGCTCGAGGGCGGGGTGAGGCTCGATGTCGGGACCTCACGCTTCGCCTCCAAGCTCGACGTCTTCGAGAAGGTCCTGAGGGCGCGCAAGGGGAGGCTTTCGGGGGTCGTGGCCATGGACCTCAACAGGCCCGGCGAGGTCATAGTCACCTTCGACAAAAACGTTGTAAGGGAAGGCGGTGTTATATAGATGATTAAAAAGGAGAACATAGTAGTCGGCCTCGACATCGGGACAACCAAGATCTGCGCCGTGGTCGCCGAGAAGACCGCCGACGGCGTGGAGATAATCGGGGTTGGGACCTCGCCGTCCAAGGGGCTCCGGAAGGGCGTGGTCGTCAACATCGAGAGCACGGTCGACTCCATAAAGAAGGCGGTGGAGGAGGCCGAGCTCATGGCCGGCTGCGAGATAAACCGCGTCTACTGCGGCATAGCCGGGGGTCACATCCGGGCCTTCAACTCCCACGGGGTGATAGCCGTCAAGAACAAGGAGATTACCCAGTCCGACGTGGACAGGGTCATAGAGGCGGCCCAGGCCATCGTCATCCCCCCGGACCGGGAGGTCGTCCACGTCATCCCGCAGGAGTACATCGTCGACGACCACGAGGGCATACAGGAGCCCCTTGGGATGATAGGCATAAGGCTCGAGGTGAAGGTCCACATCGTCACGGCCGCCGTGACCACGGTCCAGAATATTATCAAATGCGCCAACAAGGCCGGTCTCGACGTGGCCGACATAGTATTGCAGCAGATAGCCTCGAGCGACGCCGTGCTGAACAGCGACGAGAGGGAGATAGGGGTGGTGCTCGTCGACATCGGCGGCGGGACCACGGACATAGCCCTCTACCACGACGGCACCATCAAGTACACCACGGTAATCGCCCTCGGCGGCAACCAGGTGACGGGGGACATCTCCGTGGGGCTGCGCACCCCCATGAGCGAGGCCGAGAAGATAAAGAAGGAGTACGGCGCTGCCATGACCGCCATGGTCTCGAGGGACGAGCAGATCGAGGTCCGGGCCGTGGGCGGCAACAGGTCGCGGAAGGTCTCCAGGTACACGCTCTGCGAGATAATCGAGCCGAGGG
>JBHHVK010000031.1:0-14630 GCA_046754205.1 Thermodesulfobacteriota bacterium | reverse complement strand
CCTGCACCCTCTACGCCATGATAGAGCACATAAAGGACGACTCCATAAACATCATCAGCCTGGAAAACCCGGTGGAGTACGAGATAGAAGGGGTAAAACAGGTGGCCGTGAACGACAAGACCGGCCTTACCTTCGCCAGGGGGCTCCGGAGCGTGCTCCGCCAGGACCCGGACGTGATAATGGTAGGGGAGATGAGGGACCGCGAGACCGTGGAGATAGCCCTTCAGGCGTCGCTTACGGGGCACCTTGTGCTCTCCACGCTCCACACCAACACCACCGTGGGGGCGGTAACCAGGCTCAGGAACATGGGCGTGCCGTCCTACCTCATAGCGAGCTCGCTTAACGGGGTGGTGGCCCAGAGGCTCGCGCGCAGAATCTGCCGGGACTGCAAGGCGCCCTACGTCCCGGACGCCGACGAACTCGCCAGGCTCGGACTCAAGGAAGCCATGGCCCCGGGCCTCGAGTTCTACAGGGGCCGGGGATGCTCGAGATGCGGGGATACGGGCTACAGGGGCAGGATCGGGGTCTTCGAGATACTCACCTGTGGAGCGGCGATGCGGCGGGAGATAACCGCGGACGCCCACGAAGAGTCCCTTGCGAGGACCGCCATCGGGTCGGGCATGAGGTACATGAGCCAGGACGGACTCGACAAGGTCCTGAAGGGAGAGACCACCATAGAGGAGATATTGAGGGTGCTCAACGTGGAGAGGGAGACGGGGATGCTGCTCTGCTGTGACTGCGGCGGGCACCTGAGGCCCGGTTTCCTCGTCTGCCCCTACTGCGGGGCGTCCATCGTAAACGGCTGTCCCTGCTGCGGGGCCCCGAGGGAGCCGGAATGGAAGTTCTGCCCCTACTGCGTGGGCAAGACCGCCTGAGACCTACGGCCCCGCCTCCCCCCGCCCTCCCGCCCCACCGCCGGAGGCCGCGGCCAAGGATACCTTCTCCCTGCACTAAAAAGGGCCGGACCACGCTGAAAGGCGCGGCCGGCCCATTGTTTTTTTGAGCGCCCCGTCAATCGACGCGGCGGTCCCTCGGGCGGTCCGGCCTCCTCGGGGGCAGGTCACGCAGCCGCCTGCGCTCAGCGGGCGTCATCCTCCGGAGCCTTTCGAGCGAGTCCCTGCGCTCGGCCGGCTTAAGCCTTCTCCACCTCCGCCTTAGCTCCTCCTTTTTGTGGCGCGGGAGGCTGTCGAACCATCTCATGGCCCGGCGCAGCCGCTCCCTCTCGTGCGGGGGCAGGGACTTGAACCTCTCGAACCTCCTCAGGATGAGGGCCCGTCTTTCGGGGCTCATCTTTCTCCAGGACCTGAACCTCTCCTTTATCCGGCGGCGCTCGGCCGGGGTCATGGCGAGCCACCGGCCCGCCCCTCTGCGCATGGTCAGCCGTTTTTCCGTGGACAGGCCGTCCCAGCGGCCCTCGTAGGGGGCGAGCACCTTCCGCTCGGCCGGGGTAAGGTCCTCCCACCGGAGGACGCCGGACCCCCCGCCCCCCCCGCCCCCCCCGGACCCATCGACCTCTGCGGCCTCGACGCCGCCCTCGGTGCCCTCGGCCCCCCAGGACAGCGACGGCCCGAGTCCCGCGAGCATAAGCGCCATGGCAAGGGATAAGAGCAGACTAATCCTCGTCTTCATCATCATCATCCTTCCGTCCCTCCCGTGAGTCCATAAAGAGGTCGACCGCCTCGGGGCCGACCCACTCCCCATCGTCCGTCTCCCACGTGCCGAGAAACTCGAGGAACTCCATCTCCGGCCGGCCATCGGGGGCGTCCGGGGCCGCCGCCGCCGAGGCCCGGGCGGGCACCGCCGCCGGGGGGGCCGGGGGGGCCGCCGGGGCTGACGGGGTCGCCGCGGGGCTCAGGAGCCCGAGGAGGACGACCGCCCCCGCCATCTTAGCCTTCATCGCCGCCGCCCTCCCTCTCCCCCCTCTCCGCCACCCAGGCGTAGAAGTCCATCTCTTCGAGGAGGTCGAGGGGGTCTGCGGAGGCGAGCAGCTCCACGTCCTCCACCACGTCGTATCCGCGGACCCCCACCGGCCCGCCGTAGAGGACGAAGAGGGCGATGCCCGCCGCCGAGGCCGCCGCGAGCCCGGCCATGGCCCGGCTCGCCAGCCTCCACCGCCTCGACCCGCGCGCGCCCACGGCGAGGGCGAGCGCCCGCGCGCGTGCGAGCCTCCTCAAGACGGCGGGGTCGAGCTCGGCGGCTCCCCGGTCCAGCCCCTCGGCGACCCTCCTGACGAAGGCCTCTTCGCTTCTCTTCTCGTCCGTGGTCTTCTCTTTCATGGCCTGTAGTCCTCGAGCTCCGAGCGGAGCGTGCGGACCGCCCTCGAGTAGAGCGTCTTCACCGTGCCCTCCGTGCAGCCCATGGCCCGGGCGGCCTCTTTTACGCTCAGGCCCTCCCAAGCCCTCAGGAGGAAGACCTGCTGCTGCCTGAGGGGCAGGCCGCCGAGGGCGGAGTCGATGGCCGAGAGCGCAAAAGACGTGTCCGCCTGCTCGACGGGCCCCCGGGCCTCGGGGTCGGCCACGGATTCGAGCGGGTCCGGGTCCCTGCCGCCCTCGCCCCCGGCCGCGCCCCTGAGCCAGACCAGCCAGCGGCCGCGCGAACTCCTCCGCCGCGCCCAGTCGCGTATGCGGTTCTGGAGTATCATGTAGAACAGCGGCCTCCACTCGGAAGAGGGTTTGTGCGAGTAGCTGCGGACCAGGCCGAGCATAGCGTCCTGGACGATGTCCAGGGCGTCTTCGGTGTCTCCCGTGGCCATGCGCGCCATCCGGAAGGCGCTCCGCTCAACCGAAGCGAGAAACTCTTCCATTTGACGGACGCTCCTTCCGGTTCATCGCAACGACCACGACCTCTGGGTCACGCGGCGCGCTCCTACCGGCCGCGCCGCCGGTGGTATCTCTCGTGAATCCTCTCTCCCCGGCGGTCGAGCCTCCTGTCGATGCGCTCTCCGCGGAGGTCGAGCCTTCCGTCTATGAGCTCTCCCCGGCGGTCGAGCCTCCTGTCGATGCGGTCGCCCCGGCGGTCGAGGCGGTCGGCGAGCCCACTGCGTCCGTGGTCCCTGGCCCGGTCGGCCCGGCGGTCGAGCCGCTCGTCGATTACGTCCCCGCGGTAGTCGAGCCTTCGCTCTATGAGGTCGCCCCTGTGGTCGAGCCTTTGCTCGATGCGGTCTCCCCTCAGGTCAAGCCTCCGCTCTATCCTGCCGCCCGGGTCGCCGGGGCCGGCTACTGCGTTTGAAAGAGGCGGCAGCAGGAAAGCCGCTGCCAGCACGGCGGATAAGATAACGCTCCTTTTCATGGACATTCCTCCCTGTCTTTTTTTGAGGCCGGCGTCCGAAGCCCGTCCCCCATGTTAATATAAACGCGCGGGGGAGGGTTTCGGTTGACGTGGAGGAACTTTTTTTTCGCCGGAGGGGGACTGGCGCCTCAAGCCGCCGGGGCGGTCATCCGCCCTTTACCACCAGGACGTAACGGCCGGGCAGGGCGTAGAGGTCTCCGGCGAGGCGGAGGCTTCGGGCGACATCCCTGAGGCTGTCCTTTTCCGTGGAGACGATAATGGAATCAAAGGGCTCGTCCGTGCGCTCCCTGAGCCACTTGAGGTCGCGCTTGAGGTCCTCTATCTTCCTGAAGTTCAATACGGTCCTGCCAGTATAATACTCCTCCATGGGGTTGGGCTGGGGGTAGTCCCCGTCATCTTCCCCGGTGTAGTCCTTGAGGTGGTTGAAGATGACGGCGTCGTTGGGGGAGAGCGAGCCGAGGGCATCGAGGTAGACGATGGTCTCTTTTTTCATGGCGTGGTTGGGCCACCGGGCCGCGTAGTCCGACGTCCTGTAGAGCTGCATGGACCAGAGGAGGACCAGGACCGGCACCAGCGTCAGGGCGGCCGTCGCGCGCAGGGACCCGGAGGCGTTGCCCCCCACCACGCCCCCCCCTCCCACCCCTTCCGGCCCGCCGGCAAGGAGCCTCCAGGCGAGCACCGTGGCCGAGCCCACGAGAAGGGAGAGCGCCGGGGCGAGCTGCCTGCCCTGGTAGGGGAAGCTTCCGGTGTAGCTCAGTACCGCGGTGTAGATAAGCCCCGAGGCGAGGAGCACCGCCATTATCCCGGCCGTGGGCAGCCCCTCCGGAGCGAGGCGCCGGAGGCGGAGGAAACCGGCCGCGGCGAGGGCGAGCGCCGGTATTGAGATGACGAAATGGAGGCCCGTCATGTACAGGAAGGGCACGAGAATGGAGTACAGACGGCCCGCGAGGCGGCCCGCGAAGGGGCCGTCCTCAAGCCAGGTATCCGTGCGGGCCATGAAGGTGCCCTTCAGATCCAGGAGCATGTCGCCCGCGCCGAGGTACCAGGTGTTCTGGAGCATCTGAACGGCGAAGGCGGCCACAGGGGCCGAGGCGAAGACGAGCCATCTCTTCCAGGGCGGGCTGAACCGTCCGTCGGGGCCCCTGAGCCCGCCCGTGACCATATCGAGCCCCACGAGCCAGGCGAAGAGGAAAAAGACCGAATCGTATGACGAGAGGCAGAGGACAAAGTATGCCGCCCATATGAAGAGCACCCGCCCCCGGCCCCACCGCTGCTGACGGGGGTGGGCGCCCGCGGCTCCCTTTCCGGGCCACGGGGCGGCCCCGGCGCTCGCCACGAGGACGGCGAAGCGCAAGAGGTCGTCGATGGGCTGGTTGGCGAGCGAGTCCGCGTAGTCGAGGAACATGGTCGAGGCCCCGTAATAGGCGGCCGCGAAGAAGGCGGCCCCCGGACCGGCGACCATGTTTATGAATACGTAAAAGAGGACGAGCGCGGCTACGGAAAAGCCGAGGCTGAGGAGCCTGAACCATACCCTCCCCTCCACCCCGGACTTCATCAACAGGGCGTAAGGGATGAGATAACCGCTCGGGTAATGGGTGTAGTAGAGCCTGTTGCCTATGAGGCCCCCGGAGACGATGCCCCTCGCGTGGTGGCGCATCTGGGGCTCGTCGAGGTAGCGGACGGCCCTGGAGTAACCTATGGGTATGAAGAGCAGCTTGCTGTTGACGAACCCGTCCCTCGCCCAGTGCTCGCTGCTCAGCATGGTCTGGGCGGAATAGGGCGTCCACCCGCTCCACGACTCCTCCGGGGCGGCCTTCACCCCGAGGTAGAGGGCGACGGCTACGAGGAAAATCACGAAGGGCAGGTGGACGCCTCTTTTTGCTTCCGTCAGTGTGAACATGGCCTCACGTTCATAACGGCGAAAGAGGCAAAAAGATTGAGCGGATTCAAGGCGTTCGGGCGGCCCTGGTGCGGGCCCCTCTAACCCATGAGCCTTTTGCCGAGCCTGGCCTCCAGGCTCTCCACCTTGGCCTCGATGCGCCTGGCGCCGCCGCCTCTGTAGTCGACCTTGATGACGGTGGAGATACGGTTGCAGCTCGACCTCATCTTCTCGAAGCATTCGGTGACTACTCCCATGACCTCGTCCCACTCGCCCTCGATGACCGTGCCCATGGGGTTTAACCTGTAGTCGAGCCCGCTCCGGTCGATTATCTCCAGCGAACCGGCCACGTACTCGCCGACGCTCTCGCCCTTGCCGATAGGCGTCATGCTGAACTCAAGGAGAACGGACATCTCACAGACCCCTTTCCCGCCTTTGCCGGCGTTTAATGACTCCGGAGGCGACTCCGGGCGGAAGGGATTATAACACGGCGTCGGCGCGGACAGATGGAAAATCAGCGTCCCTGGCGGGAGCGCTTGACATCCCCCGAAACTCTGCTAAAGTATTAATGTGTTCCATATCGCACTCATCACGAACCCACCCCGCACATTCTCTCACCTCGTTTTTCTCCAGGACACCCCACAGGAAAGGCGCAGCGTGCTTAAAAACCTGAGGATAGGCACACGTCTCGGCATAGGTTTCGGCCTGATACTTCTGCTCCTCGCCTCGCTTGCGCTTTCCGGCACCGGCCGCATGCGCCATCTCGCCGGCCATGCAACAGGGAGGGACTGAACGTGGCCGACGCCAGACTCCTGATTGTTGACGACGACGGCGGGGCGCGCAAGTCCCTCGCCAGGGTCTTCGAGGACGAGGGGTATCTCACCTCCACGGCCGGCACCGGCGCAGAGGCCGTCGAGATGGCCGGCGGGACCGACTTCGACGCCGCGCTCGTCACGTGCGGGCTCCCCGATATGGACGGGCTCGAGGTTCTCAGGGCCATGAGGGCCGTCACCCCCGAGATTATCTGCATGATAGTCACCGGCCATGCCAGCAGGGAGAACGCGGTCGAGGCGTTAAAGGCGGGCGCGGACGACTACTTCCCGAAGCCCCTGAACATCGAAGAGGTGTCCCGCAGGCTCGGACAGGTCCTGGAAAAGCAGCGCCTCAGGAGGTCTCTCCGGGAGAGCGAGGAGAAGCTGCGCTCCATGGCCGACACGGCGCTGGACTCCATTATCATGATAGACAACGAGGCGAGGATCATCTACTGGAACCCCGCCGCCGAAAGGACCTTCGGCTATTCAAAGAGTGAGGCGCTGGGCGAGAAGCTCCACAGCCTTATCGTCCCGGAAAGGCACCGGGACGCCCTCCTTAAAGGCTTCAGCGAGTTCAGGGAGACCGGAGGGGGGCCGCTGATAGGGACCGTGGTGGAGATGACCGCCCTCAGGAAGGACGGAACGGAGTTTCCCGTGGAGCACTCCATATCCGCCCTGAAGATAAAGGGCCGGTGGTGCTCGGCCGGCATAATAAGGGACATCACCGAGCGCAAGGAGGCGGAAGAGAAGATAGCGCTGGAGTCGGAGATTACAAGGAACCTCCTCAAGATATCGGAGGCTACGGCGCAGATGACCGATATAGACATGCTCCTCGACCCGGTCGTGCACAACGTCAGGGCTATAACGGGGTGTGACATCTGCCTGGCCTACCTATGGGACGCGGACCTCATGTGCTTCAGGCCCTCGCAGGGCGCGGGGCTCACCGCCGCGATGGCCCCCCTTTTCAGGACCGACACCATGGATATCGAAGTCCCCTTCGTAAAGGAGGCCTTCGACAACAAAAGGGCGGTCGCCGTCGAAGGGGGCGGAGGCGGCATGGACGCGGCCTGCGGCGGATGCTACGGCTGGATAGGGGGCCTCGAAAGGCTTGTCGCGGTCCCCCTTACGGGCAAGCGGCTCTATCTGGGGCTAATGGTCTGCGTCTACCGGAAGGGCAACCCCAGGGCCGCCGCCACCCTTACGGAAAAGGACAACGCGCTCCTTCAGGGCATCGGCAACCAGGTCTCCGTATCCCTCGAGGAGGCGCGGCACCATAAAGACTCCATCGACAAGGCGATGAGGCTGTCATACAAGATAAAGACGATAGAGGCCATGCACGACATAGACAGGGCGATACTCTCGACCCTCGACCCGCAGGAGGTCCTCGATACCGCGGCCAATATGATCGCCAGGATTATAGTCTGCGACAAGTGCACGGTCGCCCTCGTGGACAGGGAAAAGGGCGGGTTCACCTATGCCGCGGGTTACGGCGCGAAGTCCGCGAAGACGGGGACCCTCATCCCCTTTGAGCAAACGAGCGCCACCGAGGTCGTTGAAACGCTAAGGCCTCAGTACGTCTCCGACCTCAGGGAGATCGAAGGTCAGCTCCCGGCCGAAGGTCGGCTCCTCGGCGAAGGTTTTCTCTCGCACATAAGGATACCGCTGCTCGTACGGTCCGAAGCCGTCGGCGTCCTGCATGTCGGGTCAAGGCGTCCGGCCTCCTTCAGCCCCGAAGACCTCTCGACACTCGAAAAACTCACCGTCCAGATAGGGGTGGCCCTTGAGAACTCGAGGCTTATGGTAGACATGCAGGAACTCCTCATCGGCACCATCAGGGCGCTCTCGAAGACGATAGACGCCAAGAGCCCGTGGACGCGCGGCCACTCGGAGAGGGTCACCGTGCTGGGCCTGGAGATAGCCGGGGAAATGGGGCTCGGCGAGAAAGAGAGGGCCGACTTCGAGATATCGTGCCTCCTGCACGACATCGGCAAACTCGGCA
The DNA here is from genome assembly GCA_046754205.1 of Thermodesulfobacteriota bacterium. Taxonomy (GTDB): domain Bacteria; phylum Desulfobacterota; class GWC2-55-46; order GWC2-55-46; family JBHHVK01; genus JBHHVK01. The sequence continues at coordinate 6,652 of JBHHVK010000031.1, read as the reverse complement.
CATACGAGGCGATACTCGACAAGGCCGAGCCGCTTACCGTGGATGAGATCCTCGAGATGCAGAAACACCCCGCCAAGGGCGCCGAGATACTCGCGCCTATAAAACAGCTCCATAAGCACATCCCCGCCATAAGACACCATCACGAAAACTACGACGGCACCGGATACCCCGGGGGCCTCAGGGGCGATGCGATTCCGCTCAGGGCGAGGATACTCGCCGTTGCCGACACGGTCGACGCCATGGGCTCGGACAGGCCCTACAGGAAAGGACGGCCCCTGGAGAGCATCGCGGCGGAGATCAAGAGGTGTTCGGGCACGCAGTTCGACCCCGCCGTCGTGGAGGCCTTCCTGAGCGTACTCCTGAGCCCGGAGAGGGTGCCCGGACCCTACGGGCTGCGCGGGAGCGATACCGCGCCCCGCGGCTGAAAGGCGCCCGCCCCGCCCCCTTGATTGCGGGCCCCGGAGGTTTTCGGGCGGACCAGGAAGGGCGTCGGCCGATACAAAAAAAAGGCCCTCATCGTAAAGATGAGGGCCTTTCTGGTCACGCACGGACTTTACTTGGGGACGACGTTTACCGCCTTTGCGCCCTTTGCATCCTGTATGACTTCGAACTCAACGGTCTGACCTTCCGTGAGGGTCTTGAAACCATCGCTCTGAATAGCCGAGAAATGGACGAAGACGTCTTCACCGGAATCCTGCTCAATGAAGCCGAAACCTTTGGACTCGTTGAACCATTTTACTCTACCCGTCAACATCGCACAAAACCTCCTTTCCTCAATTTTTAATAAGTCAGCAAGGTTTTGTGCAAACCAAGGTCCTCAGGCCCTGCCGAACAAATCCCACCATGAACTTATCGATAAATAATATATTAAAAAAACCACGAGCCTGTCAAGTTTAATATCGGGGGTGCGGGGAAAAAGGTTTTGCCCCTCCCGCCGGTTCGATTCGAGGGCCGCCGGGGTAAAGGGGGAGAAAAAAAAGGGCAGGGGTGAGCCTGCCCTTTAAAGCGATATCCGCCGCCCTGGAACTACTTAACCGCGTTCTTCAGCGCCTGGCCGGCCTTGAACTTCACGCCCCTGCTTGCGGCTATCTGTATGCTCTCGCCCGTCCTGGGATTGCGTCCGGTCCTCGCCGCCCGCTGGGACACGCTGAACGTGCCGAAACCGACGAGCGTCACGCTGCCGCCGTTGGCCAGGGCGCCCGTTATCCCGTCCGTTACGGCCTTAAGCGCCGCCGCAGCGTCCTTTTTCGATATTTCCGCGTCGCCTGCGATCCTGTCTACGAGCTCATCCTTTGTCATCTTTTCCCTCCTCCACTGGTTTTCTGAATTTTGCCGCCCTCACGCTCCGGGGTTGCTTCAGCCATCGATTACACCGACAAATGAACATTTGAGCAGGCTCGAGATGAAAAAAATCTATGGGGACTTTAGCACATTTTTTTGCACAATCCAAAGAAAAAGGCACTGCCCCGAGGGCGCACCCCGCGGGGGCGGTGCCGCTGCGTGAACAATAAAGCTTGACTCCCTGGAGATTATCTGCGATAATGTCAGGAAATGAAGTTTCGGAAGTACTTGTTGCCTCAAGCCGCAAAGACTTTCTTTTTGCGGCTTTTTTGATGACTTGCCTCCGTAAATCTTCAAATACTCAAAAAGGAGGCACGTTATCATGTCACAGGGAACAGTCAAGTGGTTCAACGATTCCAAGGGCTTCGGCTTCATCAACAAGGACGACGGCGGAGACGTTTTCGTTCACTACGCCGACATCCAGGACGAGGGTTTCAAGTCCCTGGCTGAAGGCCAGGCCGTGAGCTTCGACGTTGTCGACGGACCCAAGGGCCCCAAGGCCACAAATGTAGTAAAGCTCTAAGCCAAACTACGAGACAGAAGAGAAAGGGCAGGCTGAGGAATCAGCCTGCCCTTTTTTTATTGAGAAACCGGGGCGGGACCCCCGGACAAAACCGTTAAAGATTAAACTGATACAGCCGATAATAACATCTGGGTGTCAGCACCAAAGGTCTTTTCCTCAGCGCCGCCATCAAACCTGGAAGCGAGGCCTCCATGAAAATCTCCTGCCCAAGCTGTCGCTATGAAAAGGAAACGCCGCGGGAAAAGCTGCCTTCAGGGTTATTCATGTGCCTGTGCCCCAAATGCGGCCATTACTTCAGACTCCCGGCGGACTCTGAAGAGACCCAGGGCGATACTGCCGGTCCGGTGCGGCCGGACCCTGGCGCTGTCCTGCCCCCGCTGCTGAGCGGCGAGCCCGAGCCCGAAGAGCCCTTCACCGGAAAAGAGACGGCCCCGGTGGCCCAGAGGCCGCCGTCCGAATGGAACACGTCCATGTCCACCGAGGCCCCGGACAAGGCCGCCCCCCGGGACGTTGAGGGCCTCTGGCCGGTAGAGCACCCCGAGCGGGAGACGGCCCGAGGGGGGCCGGCGAAAACGCACAGGCTCTCTTTCCACGGAAGGTCCGTCGAGCTGCTGAAGATACACCTGGCGAACAACCTCCTGACGCTGGCGACCCTCGGCCTGTACCGCTTCTGGGGCAAGGTCAAGGTGAGGAAATACCTCAGCGGCGCGACCGAGCTCATGGGCGAAAGGTTCGTATTCACCGGCACCGGCAAGGAGTTATTCGCCGGATGGCGCAAGGCCGCCGTCATAATATTCTTCGCCTTCATGCTTCCCGACATACTCTCACGCCTGGTCCACCCGTCCATCAACCTCATAAGCCTGCCCGCCGCCGTGGTCCTTGTGCCCTTTGCCACGGTCGCCTCGAGGCGCTACCGCCTGAGCAGGACCAAGTGGCACGGGGTGAGGTTCTCCTTTGCGGGCTCGCCGCGGGAGTACATAAACCTTGTGGTAAAGGGCACGCTTCTGAACCTCCTTACCCTCGGCTTCCACTCCCCCACCTTCCATGTCAGAAAGCAGAGGTTCTGGCGCGAGAAGACCTTTTACGGCACCTCCCCCGGCGGGTACGGGGGCGACGGGGCCGACCTGAAGGGTCCGTACCGGAAGGCCCTTGTCCTCTCCATCCCCACCCTCGGGCTCTACTGGTTCTGGTACAAGGCGAAGCTCGTGCGTTACGACTGGGAGAAGACGACCTTCGACGGGCTCTCCTTCAGCTCGAACGTAACGGGGCGCGGACTCCTCGGCTACACCATGGGCAACATGATGCTTCTCCTCTTCAGCCTCGGTTTCGCCTACCCCTGGGTTCTGGCGAGGTCCATAAGGTTCACCTCCGGGCACCTCAAGGTGACCGGTGACATAGACTTCGGCAAGCTCGGACAGACGGGCCCGGGCGGCGGCGCCACGGGAGAGGGCCTGGCCGGCATCCTCGACCTCGACCTGGCCATGTAAGGGAGGGGCATGAAGTCCAGGTGGCAGGCCTTTTACTACGACGGCAAGACGGCCGAGAGGCATGACGCGGAGGTCGAGATTACCCCCCGCTCGCTGCTCGTCACCGTGGGCCGTGACGTCCGGGAATGGGGCCACGACGAGTTCTCCCTGACCCAGGGCGACCGCGAGGGCCAGCCCGTACGCATCGAACGGGGCGAAGAGGCGCTCATCATAAAGGCCCCCGACTTTCTCCCTTCACTCTCCGGGATGGCCTCGGGGCCGGGCAAGAGGTTCGGCGCGGCCCCTGGGGGGGCGAAGAGACGGCTCCTCATCCCCGTCCTCGCCCTCGCCGCGCTGACCCTCGGCCTCCTCGGCTACCTCATCGTCATACCCCGGGCGGCCTCCTTTGCCGCGGCAAAGGTGCCCCCGTCGGTAGAGGACCGGCTCGGGGCCGCCTTCGTCCGGGACCTCGCGGGCGCAATGGAGGAGTGCGACTCGCCCGGGATCGTCTCCGCGGTCTCAGCGATCACCGGCGCCCTCGAAGAGGCCGCCAGACCGCACCCCTACCGCTTCAAGGTCCACATCTTCAAGGACGAGACTGTAAACGCCTTTGCGGCGCCGGGCGGGCACATTGTGCTCTTCACCGGCCTCATCGAGGCTACGAAAACCCCCGAGGAGCTCGCCGGCGTGCTCTCCCACGAGATGGAGCACGTGCTGCTCAGGCACTCGACGGAAGGGATCTTCCAGGACATGTCCACGGGGATGCTCCTAACGCTGCTCCTCGGGGACCTCGACGGCATATCCGGCGCGGCGCGCACCCTCGGCAACATGAGCCATAGCAGGGCCCGGGAGGAAGAGGCGGACAGAGAGGGGGCCGGGCTGCTTATGAGGGCCGGGATAAACCCCGGGGGGATGATAAGCTTCTTCGAAAGGCTCGGGGGTGCCGGGGGGGGCGGCGATGGGACGAGGCTCCTCAAATACCTCTCCACCCACCCGCTTACCGGCGAGAGGATCGATTATCTGAAAGGGCTCACAGGCCCGGGCCCGCGCGGAACCTCCCCGCTGCTGCCCGGCGTGGACTGGAAGGAGGCGAAGAGCGCCTGCTCCTGAGGGCCCGGGGGCGGAGGGGGGGGAGCGTTCATGGAGGGATACGGTCCGCGCCGCTTACCCTGTAACGTGCGAGTGTACGAACTGAATCTTCGGCAGCGCTTCTCGTCTCGAGCCGCAAAGACTCTCTCTTTGCGGCTTTTTTTAATGACTTGCCTCCGTAAAGATTCAAATACTCGACAAGGAGGGGGCGTAAAGTGGTTCAACGGCTCCAAGGGCTCCGGCTTCACCAATGCCCGGGAGGGCGGTGGCCTCTCCGTCCGCCATGCCGACATCGCCGATGAGGGCCTCAAGACGCTGGCCGAAGGCAGGGCCGTGAGCGCCGACGCAGCAGACGGGCCCAAGGGCCGCCAAGGCGGCAAAGCTGCAGGTAAAGGACTGAGAGGATATGGGAGGGCCTATCTACCGGCCCTTCTTTCTCTTGTCAGGGCCTGCGCCATCCCCGGGACCCCTATCCTCGTCGAGTACCCTCCTCAACCAGGAGGCGAAGCTCCGTGCGGCTACGGGCTTCGTATGCGACCTATAGAGAGCGGCGGCGCGGCGGGCCTTCTCAAGCCCCCTTATCTCCTTCAACACCTGCGGGAACCGCCTGGCCTGTTCAGCCGAAGAGGCGAAGAGGAGGTTGTCCGGGTCCACGCGGCCCAAATCGATGGCCGTGCCTGCGCGGCGGCGGCACCGGCACCTGTTGGCCGGCTCCGCCAGTCCGCACCGTGAGGTCATGAGCGCGGTAATCCTCTTGCGCGCCCGCGACAGGCGCTTTCTAAAGGCCGCGGGCGTGATACCCATGACATCGGCGCCCTCACGGTGGTCGAGCTCGATGATCTCGCCGAGGATGTACGCCATCCGGTGCTCGCGGTCGAGACATAGCAACATGGCGAGCGTGCACCCGATCTTGACCTCCTCGAGCAGCAGCACTTCCTCGACGCCGCGGCCCTTCGACAGGGGATCGTCGGAGAGCCCCCGGCCGAGGTCAACGCCGAACTCCTCGAAGGACATCGCCCGCCGCTCCATGCGCTTGCGGCCGAGCGTGAGGAGGGTATTGCGGGCGACGCTGTAGACCCAGGTCCTGAAGCTGCTCTCGCCGCGGAAGCCGGAAAGCCCCGTGATGACTCGAGTCAGGATCTCCTGGGCAGCGTCCTCTGCGTCCTCTGGATGCCAGAGGAAGTGCAGCGCCACCCTGTAGACGTCCTGATGTACGGCGCTGATCACGGCCTCGAGGGCGTCACGGTCTCCCTGCCTCGCATGGGCGACTTCGAGCTCCAGGGTATTGTCCCCCCGAGTGTGGACCTTTTCATCCATGGTCCAGTATCTCCTTGAGCCTTGCCAGCTCTTCGGCGAGCGAGCGCGACTGGGCCTCCAGCGCCCCCTCGAGCCGCTCAAGCGGCACGGGAGGAGGGGTGAGGACAAAGCTGTAGACCGAGCGGTCGTGGTCGAGCTCGACGACACGCGAGAAGGCGTCGGCCACGGTTCCGTCAGGGAAGGTCATACGCCAGTCCACGGTCCCGTCTTCCTCCGACGCCCTCACCTCGAGGTCCACCTCGACCTCTCCTTCGGGGGTGCGCATCACTGCCCGACGGCCGGTCACCGAGGCAAAGGCGTTGGTCCACTCCGGCAGCCGCTGAGGGTCTGCGATGAACTCATATGCCCTGCTCCGCGAGACGTCCAGCTCTATGCCCTGTACGTCGAAGCTCTTCATGACAGTCCTCCTTTCTATTCACATTCTAACAGCCTCGGTCTCTACCCTTCTACCTATTTAGACGCCCGGGGGGCCTGGGTGTGACCGGCGGCCTTCAAAAGAGAGTGGTTCCCCTTATGATTGGATTCTTGGGTCGGTGGTTACGGGGGCGCCTGCATCGAAACGGCCGTCATCGTATCATGGTCCACGGCGCCACAATCCCGACCTTCACCATCGGCTCCTAAGGAATGGCCCCAGGGTATGCATAAGGAACCCGGGGTGCAGGCTACTCATCGCAGCCATCACTGTGACCCAGCACCTTATGGCCATAAACCTCTTAGGGCGCGCCTATTCGACATGCCGCTCTCAAGGCCCGGGATATCGACGCTTCTCACACTCTTACTGCCGGCCTTCTGGATGGATCAAAAGGGTTGGGCAAGAAAAAGCCGCAACACCCTGTTGCCGAGGTGTTACGGCTTTAATCCTGGCGTCCCCAAGGGGATTCGAACCCCTGTTGCCGCCGTGAAAGGGCGGTGTCCT
>JBHHVK010000030.1:0-15029 GCA_046754205.1 Thermodesulfobacteriota bacterium | reverse complement strand
TGCCTGCATCTCCATAGACTACGCCAGCCAGAACATCGAGATATCGAGGCTCGTGCCCGCGGAGGGCGGCGGCGTCAACTCCCTCGTGGACGAGGAGATCGGGATAGAGAAGAAGGATTCCCTCAAAGAGGAGATAAAGAGCTTTCTCGCCTGCTCGGCCTCGCGCCGGACCCCGCTCGTCTCGGGCGTTGACGGCAAGAGGGCCCTTGAGGTGGCCCAGCGCATCCAGGAGTCGGCCCGCATCACCATGGCCTCCTTCACCAGTTAGGGGCGGGGGGGGGACGGCCGGGGCCGCGAGGCTCGAAGGGACGAGCCCCCTGGCTCCACGGCCACAGGAGCCGCCGAAAGCGGCGGTTTTTACTAATCTGCATATCGGTCCCCATGGCCATGAACCTGTTTATCATAAGCGGCGAGGAATCGGGAGACCTCCTCGGCGCCGAGCTCATGGACGCGCTCAAAAAACACCACCCGGACATCAGGGTCGGCGGCATGGGGGGGGTGAGGATGAGGAAGGCGGGCCAGGAGGGGCTCGACTCCAGCGAGCTCTCGGTGGTGGGCATAGTCGAGGTATGCGAGAAACTCTTCGTCATACTCAACGCCTTCAAGGAGATAAAGGCCCGCCTTAAGCGGGAACGCCCGGACTGCGTCGTCCTCATAGACTTTCCCGACTTCAACCTCCGCGTTGCGAGGGCCGCCCGTAAGCTCGGCATACCCGTGGTCTATTACATAAGCCCCCAGGTCTGGGCCTGGAGGAGGGGCCGCGTTAGAACCATAGCCCGCCTTGTCGACAAGATGCTCGTCGTCTTCCCCTTCGAGGTGGATATCTACAAAGGGGCCGGGGTGGACGTGGAGTACGTGGGGCACCCCCTTGCCGGCCGGGCCGTCTGCGACCTTACCATGGAGGAGGCGAAAAAGGAGCTCGGCCTGCCCGATGAGGCGACCGTGGTGGCCCTGCTTCCGGGCAGCCGCACAGGGGAGGTAAAGCGGATGCTGCCGCCGCTCCTCAAGGCCGCCGAGCTCGTGGCCGTGGACCTCGGCAGGAGCGGACGCGAGGTCAGGTTCGTCATACCTGCGCCTGCGAGCATACTCAACACCGAGCTCGACGCCTGCCTCAAGGAGAGCACCGTGGAGGCGGCCGTGGTGAGGGGCAGGATGTACGCCGCGCTCCGGGCCTCCGAGGCCGCGGCCGTCACGTCCGGCACCGCCACCCTCGAGACAGCGCTTATCGGGACCCCCATGGTGATAATCTACAGGATGTCCCCCGCCTCCTACCGCATAGGCAGGGCGCTTATCGGCGTAAAGCACATCGGGCTGCCCAACATAGTCGCCGGAAGGGCCGTGGTGCCGGAGCTCATACAGAACCAGGCCACGGCCGAGAACATCGCGCGCGAGCTCTGCCTCATGCTGAGGGACGACAGCGTCAGGGCGTCCATGGAGGAGGCCTTCGGCGAGGTGCGGGCAAAGCTCGGCGGCGGCGGGGCGCCCGACAGGGCTGCGGCCGCCATTTCGAAGTTCATCTCCGGGTTAAAGAGGATATGAAGGATCTCCGGCGCATCATCCGGCTCATATACCCCTACAAGGCCTTCTTCTTCCTGGCCTTCCTCTGCATGGTGGGGTTCGCGCTGACCAACGGCGCCATGGCGTGGCTCATCGGCCCGGTCATGAAGTTCCTCTTCTCGAGCGAGACCGCAACGGCGGTCAACATCATCCCCTTCAACCTCTTTACCATCCCGAAGGAGCGGATGACCCTGGCCGTGCCGCTAATCATCATGGCCGTCGCCGTCACGAAGGGCATAAGCCAGTTCGGCCAGTCCTACTTCATGGGGTATGTGGGCAGGTGCGTCATCAGGGACATAAGAAAGAAGCTCTACGACCACATCCTGACGCTGCCGGTAGATTATTTCAGCAGGCACCCCACGGGGGTCCTTATATCGAGGCTCACCAACGACGTGAACATCCTGTCGTCCACGACCTCGGACGCGATTGCGACCGTCATCAAGCAGTCGCTGACACTGGTGGTGCTCGCCGGTGTGGTGATAAGCCTCGACTGGAAGCTCGCCCTCGTCTCCTCGGTGGCCATGCCCCTTGCGATATATCCGATGCGCAAGCTCGGGAAGAAGATGAAAGGAGCCTCTACGAAGGGCCAGGTCTCAATGGGCGCGATGACCTCGCTGCTCCATGAAGCCATCGCCGGGGTCCGCATCGTCAAGGCCTTCGGCATGGAGGGCTACGAGTCCGAACGCTTCGGCCTCGAGAACAACCGCTTCACAAGATACCTCCTGAAGCAGGTGAAGGTCCAGAGCATATCGAGCCCGCTCATGGAGACCCTCGGGGCCGTGGCCTTCGCCGTGACGATATGGTACGCGGCCTTCAGGATAGGCAACGGCACGCTCAGGCCGGAAAGCTTCATCTCCTTTTTCGCCGCCGTGATAATGTTCTACCAGCCGCTCAAGGCCTTAAACGGCGTCAACCTCAACATACAGAACGGGCTCGCCGCCGGGGCGAGGATATTCGAGGTCCTCGATGAGCGGGGCGAGGCCTCCGGCGGCACCGCCGTCATAGAGGGCCTCGACGACTCCATAGAGTTCAGGGACGTATCCTTCGGTTACGGCGCCGCGAAGGTCCTGGCGGGGATAAACCTCACCGTCGGCAAGGGCGAGGTCCTCGCCATAGTCGGCTCTTCAGGGGCCGGCAAGACCACCTTCGTAAACCTCATACCGAGGTTCTACGACGTCACCGGCGGGGCCATCCTCTTCGACGGCAGGGACATCCGCGAGGTGACCCTCGAGTCCCTCCGGGCCCAGGTAGCCATAGTCTCCCAGCAGATCGTCCTGTTCAACGACACGGTTAGGAACAACATCGCCTACGGCAGCGGGGAGGTCACGGACGATGCGGTTGTCGAGGCGGCCAGGGGGGCCAACGCCCACTGCTTCATCACGGCGCTGCCCGAAGGGTACGACACCTACATAGGCGAGGGCGGGGTGAGGCTCTCGGGCGGCGAGCGCCAGAGGCTCTCCATAGCCAGGGCCATGCTCAAGAACGCCCCGGTCCTCATCCTCGACGAGGCCACGAGCTCGCTCGACGCCGAATCGGAGCACGAGGTCCACAAGGGGCTTGCGAACCTCATGGAGGGCAAGACGACCTTCGTCATAGCCCACAGGCTCTCCACGGTGCGGGGCGCCGACCGCATAATCGTCCTTGCCGACGGGTCCATCAAGGAGATCGGCCGCCACGAGGAGCTCGTCTCCCACGGCGGCGAGTACTCGCGCCTCTACTCCATTCAGTTCAAATAATCCTGTCCAGGACCCCTGTTTTTATGGTAAAAAAATATCTGCCCATTACCCGCGGTATTTCCCTTGCTCAAGGTTGCCCATGGCTGACAGACTGAAAGACCGCCTCATAGCGGCGGTGGCGCCCGTGCTCGCCGCCGTTATCATCAGAGCCCTCAGGGCCACGATGAGGATAACCTACGTCGGGTTCGAGGAGTACAGGCGTCTCGTCGCCGATGGCCGGCAGGTAATCATCGCCTTCTGGCACGGGCGGCTCCTGATGATGCCCTACTCCTACCTCGGCCGGCCCGGCATTACCATACTCGTAAGCCCGAGCCGCGACGGGGAGCTCATCGCCAGGACCGTCAAGAGCTTCGGCATAGAGTCCGTGCGCGGCTCCACGAGCAGGGGGTGGCTGTCCGGGATAAAGGGTCTTCTGAAGGCCGTGAAAAGGGGCCGCGACCTGGCCATAACCCCGGACGGGCCGAGGGGTCCTGGCATGAAGGCCCGGATGGGCGTCATACAGCTCGCCAGGACCACGGGACTGCCCATAATCCCCATGAGCTTCGGGGCGTCAAAAAAAAAACCTTCCGAAGCTGGGACTCCTTCATCCTTCCCTACCCCTTCACCAGGGGCGTATTCGTCTGCGGCCCTGCGCTTAGCGTAAGGAGCGATGCCGGGAGCGAGGAGATGGAGGAGGCGAGAGAGTTGCTCGAAAAGACGCTCCTGGAGATAACCGCCAGGGCGGACGCCCCGGCCGCACGATGATGTACGCCCTCTACGACATCGCCCTTCACGTCCTCGTAGTATTCCTCTCACCCTACTTCGTCTTCAAGATGATAACCGCGGGGAAATACCGCCGGGGCATAGCCGAGAGGTTCGGCTTTATAGGGCCAGCAAAGTCCCGCGGCCTCAAGGACGGACCAGTCGTGTGGGTCCACGCCGTAAGCGTCGGAGAGACGAGAGCGGTCCTGCCGGTCGTGAAACTCTTCAAGGAGCGGAACCCGCGGGCCCGTGTCGTCTTCTCCACCGTGACCATCACGGGCAACGAGGTGGCCGCCGCCGAGGGGAGCGGCCTCGTGGACACGCTCATATACTTCCCCCTGGACATCTCCTGGGTGGTAAGGCGTGTCGTAAGGCTTTTGAACCCTTCGGTCTTTATCGTGGTGGAAAAGGAGATCTGGCCGAACTGCTTCCGCGCCATGGCTCGCGCCGGCGCGGCGGTCCTGGTGGTCAACGGCACCATATCGGAGAAGACCTTCAGGAGGTACAAAAGGTTCAGGCCCATATTCGGCCCGGTGCTCGACACCATAAGCTTTTTTTGCGCCCGCACCGAAGCGGACCGCAGGAGGGCCGTGGAGTCCGGCGTAAGGCCCGATAGGGCGGCGACCCTCGGCAACCTCAAGTTCGACCTCTCGCCCCCGCTCACCGGCGGGGACCGGACGGTTGCCCTCGCAGAGGCCCTCGGCATAGGCCCCGGTGACCTCGCCCTGGTAGCCGGCAGCACCCACGAGGGCGAAGAGGCCCTGCTCATCGAGGCCTTCAGGTCCGTGGCCGGGGAGGTGGGGGGAGTGAAACTCATCATCGCGCCCCGCCACCCCGAGAGGTTCGACGAGGTCGAGGGGGTCCTGAAGCGGTCCGGCCTCGAATACGCCAGACGGAGCGCGGGAGGCAAGGCCGCGGTGGTCCTCCTCGACACCGTGGGCGAGCTCATGGCCGTCTACTCCTTCGCCTCCGTGGCCTTCGTCGGCGGAAGCCTCGTAGAGGGCATAGGCGGACACAACCTGCTCGAGCCCGCCTACTACGGCCATCCCGTGGTCTACGGCGACAGGCTGACGACATACGCCCTGATGGCGGAGATGCTCGAAGAGGCCGGGGGAGGGGTGAGGGTGAAGGACGCCGGGTCCCTCGCCGAGGCCCTCAAGAGGCTCCTCACCGACGAGGTGGAGCGCAAGAGGAGGGGGGAGGCGGCCAGGTCGGTGGTCGAGGCCAACCGCGGGGCCTCGCTGAAGACCGTGGAGGTAATCGAGAGCTTCCTGCCCGGGGAGAAGATAGAGTCCAAATAAACACTGAAAACCACATGCCTATCAGAGAAACCGTGGAAAAATGGATGCGGGGCGAGGTGGAGCCGCCTTTTGTGCTGAGCGTCGCCATCGCCCTCCTCGCCCGGCTTTACGGGGCCGGGGTGAGGGCGAGGTCGCGCCTCTACGGCCTGGGCATACTCCGCGCCCGGAGGCTGCCGAAGCCCGTAATCTCCGTGGGAAACCTGACAGTCGGAGGCACGGGAAAGACACCCGTCGTAATCCACATAGCCGCTTTCCTGGTAAGGGAGGGGACCAGGCCCGTAATCCTGAGCCGCGGCTACAAGGGCTCGGCCAGGGGGCTCACCGTGGTCTCGGACGGCACCAGGCTCCTTGCCGGGCCGGCCGAGGCCGGGGACGAGCCCTATCTGGCGGCGACCCGGCTCCCGGGGGTGCCCGTGATAGTCTGCAAGGACAGGGCCAGGGCGGGCGAGTACGCTGTTAAAAAGTTTTCGCCCGACTTCATCCTACTCGACGACGGCTTCCAGCACCTGGCGCTCGCGCGGGACGTCAACATACTCCTCGTGGACTCCCGGACCGGCTTCGGAGGCGGCAGGCTTCTGCCCCGCGGGGTGCTGAGGGAGCCGGTCTCGGCCGCCCGCAGGGCGGACGTGGTCCTCTTGAAGGGCGGCGGGGGCGGCGGCGGCGCGGCGGCGCGGGGTGATATCCCGCAGGCGCTCAAGGCCCTCGGTAAACCGGTCTTGAGGTTCGATTACAGGCCCGTGGCCCTGGTAAACGTCGCCGACGGCTCGGAGGCGAGCCCAAAGGCCCTCGGGGGCAAGTCCGTCGCGGCCCTCTCGGCGCTCGCCGACCCGCGGTCGTTCCACTCCTCCCTCGAGGCCCTCGGCGCACGGGTCGCCGAAGCGGTAACCTTCCCCGACCACCATGCCTACACACGAGAGGACCTCGAAAGGGTAAAAGACGCCGCAGCGGGGGCCGACTTCGTCGTGACCACGGAAAAGGACGCGGTAAAGCTCAAGGGGCTTGCCGGAGCCATGGAAGTCCATGCACTCACGATAGAGGTCGACATGGACGAGGGGGGGCTCGAAAAACTCTTCGCCCCCTACTTGAAAGGTTTAGGAGGGGGGGGAGGTTCGTGAGAGGCTTCTACCTCCTCGGCATGAAGGCCGTGGCCTTTGTCGCCGGCCATATCCCGCTCCCGCTCGCGCTCGCCCTTGGCAGGGCCATGGGGGCCCTGGCTTGGCGGCTCGACGCCAAGCACCGCCGCATAGCGCTCGACAACCTCGACCTCGCCTACGGGGACTCCATCACGCGCACTGAAAAAGAGGCGATAGCCAGGGGTCTGTTCAAGGGCCTCGGCATGCTCGCCTTCGAGTTCACCAGGCTCCCCTGGCTTACCCGGGAAAAGCTCGCCGGATACGTCGAGATGGAAGGCATGGAGCGCCTCACAGAGGCGCTGGGGAGGAAAAAGGGGGTGATACTCGTCACCGCCCACCTCGGCAACTGGGAGCTCATGGCCGCCTGGTACGGCCTCATGGGATACCCCGTGGACGTGGTCGTAAGGAGGCTCGACGTCCCGGCGGTCGAGGACTTCGTGAAATGGGCCCGCACGAGGTGCGGCAACAGGATAATCTTCAAGGCCGGGTCCATGCGAAAGCTCATCCGGGCCGTGAGGAGGAACCAGGTGGTCGGCATACTCCTCGACCAGAACGTCGCGGACTACGAGGGGGTCTTCGTCGACTACTTCGGGACCCCGGCGTGCACGAACAAGGGCCCGGCGCTTCTGGCCGCACACACCGGGGCAGCGGTGCTCCCCACCTTCATCGTCCGCAGAGACGGACGCCACACCATTGTCATCGGCGAAGAGATAGAGATGGTCAACACCGGCGACAAGACGAGCGACGTCGTTGAGAATACCGCCAGATGCACCGGGGTCATAGAGCGAATGGTAAGGCGCCACCCGGACCACTGGTTCTGGGTGCACCGCCGGTGGAAGACCAGGCCCGCGGCCGGGGGGGGCGGCGGCGGGGGCGGAGACGACGCAAAGGCCCGGGATTGACAAATCCGCCGGAAAGGGGTATCATATAATTGAAAAAGGGTATACCGGGTTTGAAGGAGCTGGGATTCAGTTACGACCCGATAGGGGCCCTTCCGGGACGGGGTGAGCAAGCCGGCCGTCTGCCTCCGGCGATGTCGGAAGCCTTAACCGTCCTCATGGGCCACCACCTGCACCAGAGACCTGCTCCTTTCTGCCTGATATGCCCTTTTTCATAATTTCAAGAAGACTTCCTCCGGGCTTCAGGCCCGGTTTTTTTATGGCCCCGGACCCCTTCGGCAGACCGGCGGAGAGCTCCCGGCCCCTTTGCAAAATGGCCTGAATGTGGTATAATTAAAGTGTGGGAAAGTTATAACAGGCGTTGCAGGACTAAGCAGGAATGCCTATATTCCCATCCGCAGGGTGCGTGCCAACCACCTAAGGAGATCCGCGGGAAGACCAGTCCGAAGGGGTTGCGGCCCTAAAAGACGGCAACCCGAAGGGGTCCCGGGAAGCAACACCGGGATGAGGCAGCGAGGCCCGGAAGGGACCGGGAACCCAAAGGATCGGCGGATTGGAAAAAAGAGTCCTACAACGCTTGTTTTGTGTTTTGAAGAATGGCCTTCTTGAGAGGACCTTTTTGTAAAAAGGTTCCCCCGGAAAGGCCATTCTTCAATACAAGAAAGGGAAGGGGAAAGGGCCCGGTGGCCCTGCAGGTCTTCAAAACCTGTCTGTCGCCTTTTACGGGGATGGGGGGTTCGACTCCCTCCCCCTTCCGCCAGACGCATAGTTAAAAAGAGGGGACGGCCCTGTGGGCCGTCCCCTCTTTTGTTTGCATGTGCCGCCGGGTACGTTACTTCCCGAAGGAGACCTCCATCTCCGTCGTCTGGCCCTCTCGCAAGGAGACGCGCTCCTCGTGGTCCTCGAACCCCTTCCGGCTGACCTTGAGGTCGTATATGCCCGGGTCCGTGTCGATGGTAATGGGCGTAAGCCCGAAGTAGACGCCGTCGAGGTAGACCTTCGCCCTCGGAGGGTCGGTTGCGAGGACGAGCCTCCCCGAGCCCTCTGGCACCGGGACGCTCGCCGCCGGGGCCTCAAGGCCGGTGGCGACGGCGGGTGTCGTGGGGGGAGAGCCGTATGCGGCGACCATAGGGGTGGCCTCGGAGAGCATCGCCCTTATGACCTTCGAAAGGTTCGCCGAGATGTACCTCGAGATGGTGCCCCTCGTGTTGCCCATGACCCCGGCGTACCTGTCATCGGTGAGCCTTTCGGTGCCGGACCAGACGATCTCGCCGGTTGCGGGGTCCTTGATCCTGGCGGCGAGCTCCAGGGCGATTACGTCCCTCGGGCCGATGTCGAGGCTGAGGTCCCTCACCTCGCCCCTCAAGACGAGAGGGGCCTTTTCGTCTTTGGCCGCCACGGTGTAGCCGAAGCCCTTGAGCTCCTCGCGAAACCCCCTTTCCACCATGGAGGCCACGTCCTCGGAGAGCTTGACCCTGGTGCCCGCCATGTTCGAGACGACGGACGTGACGCGGCCTATGGTGCGCGAACCCCGGACGGAAGACCCCTGGCGGGGCCTTGCGTCCTCGAAGGGCTCGACGGAGACGACCGTTCCGGCCCGTGCCCTGACCTCATGGTCCGCAGGTTTCGGGCTGTACTCCACCTTGATCGTCCCGGCGCACCCGGCAGAGGCGAGCATGAGGAGCACAAAAAGCAGTGGGCCTATTTTTGAAAACGGCCTGAAGGGCATTTTTCGGATATCCTTTTTAATGGAAGTCGTGGTACGGGCTGACACCAAAGGATTAACATAAAAGAAGGGATTAGTCCAATAAATCGGACCCCGGCGTTCACCGCAGGACCGCCCTCCGCTCCCGGTCAGGCGAATATCTCGCGGGCTATCTCCATTACGGCGGCCCCGGCCCCGGACGAGGTGTCCACGCTTATTCGCCCTGGCCCTCGGATGCTCGGCCCCTGGAGCTTTTTCTGTTCGAGGTATATCGCCCAGTCCGCGTCGGAGACGGCCTCTCCCGGCGCCGGCGCCTCGTCCTTTCTCGCGGTGAGCCTCTCCCTTACGAGCCCGTCGGGGGCGGTGCACTCCACGACGCGGAATTCGGCCCCCTGCCCCTCGGCGGCACGGGCGGCGCGCCGGAGGTGGTCCCGTCCGGAGAAGGTGGCTTCGACCACGACCGACCGCCCCTCGGCGAGGAGCGCCCGGGCGCGTCCTGTCATCTCCCCGTAGGTCTTCTCGGTAAACTCGGGAGTGTAGATGCCCCTGCCGTAGCCGCTCGGGGCGTGGCTGCCCGGTGGTATGCCTGCGAGCTCCTTTCTTACGGCGTCCGACGATATCCTCACCATGGAGGTATGGGCCGCGAGGGTCCCGGCCACGGTGGACTTGCCCGTGCCCGGAAGGCCGCAGACGACTACGAGCATGGGGCGGAATCCCCCCCCGGCGTAGAGGCCGGAAAGGTGGTAGTGCATGCGCGCGCTCACCAGCGCCGCCATCCTTTCATCCTCCGGGACCTCCGGCTCCGAGCACTTGAACCCGTCAACCTTGCCGCGGACGTAGGCGCGGTAGCACTTGTAGAAATCGAGGAGCCCGGGTCCGGCCCGGTCTCCCGTTATCCTGAAGTATTCCTCGACGAGCGTCCTCGAAAGGTCCGCCCTGTTCCTGAAGTCGAGGTCCATGGAGAGGAAGGCCACGTCGGAAGCGACGTCGGAGAACCTGAAGCGCTCGTTGAACTCTATGCAGTCGAAGATGTTGATGCCGTCGGTTATGGATATGTGGTCGCAGTGCATGTCCCCGTGGCAGTCCCTTATGAACCCCCCCTCCACGCGCTCGTTGAAGAGCCCGCGCCTTTCTTCGAGGAAAGCGCGGGTATAGGACCTTATCTTCTCGAAGAGCGCTCCCGATAGGGCGACACCGCGCTGGTCGAGGGTCTGCGAGAAGTTTTCCTCCGCGTTCTTCCCTATGGCCTCGGGAGCGCCGAAGCCGGAGATGTCTTCGCCGGTCTCCGCCGAAGCGTGGAAGGCGGCTATGCGCGCCGCCACCCGTCTTATTACGTCCGCGTCGGCGAGGCCTCTTTCGACGAGGACGTTGAGCATGCTCGCATCCGGGAGCCGGGTCATCTTTACGGCGTACTCGACGGGCCCGCCACCCCCGTCCCCCCCCTTGCCCCCGCCGCCGACGCGGTGGCCCCCGTTCCATTCGGTTATGGGGACCACGTCGAGGTAGACCCCCTCGGTGAGCCTCCTGTTGAGCCGGAGCTCCTCGGCGCAGAAGTGGCGTCTCTTCTCGATGGTGGTGAAGTCGAGAAAGCCGAAGTCCACAGGCTTTTTCACCTTGTAGGCGTGCTCGGGGGTGAGGAAGATGTACGAGATATGGGTCTGGCGGAGCTGTACGCTGGCGGGCCTGTCGGGATACGCCCGCGGGTCCAGCAGGTCTTCCACGAGCCGTGGGAGTCCCATGGGAGCCTCTCCTTTGTGCTGTTCAGTTCTTCCGGCCTTCGGGCCCCTCTTCCTCGACCATGTATATCCCCTTGAGCCCCCTGTGCCTTTCGGCAAGGTCCATGCCGTAGCCGACGACGAACCCCTCTCCGATCTCCGTGCCCACGTAATCGGGTTCTATCCTTCGGGGTTTTCGGGACGCCCTCAGGAGGAGTACGCAGAGCCTGACCGTGGCGGCCCCCTTCACCCTCAGGTGCCCGGCCACCGCCGCGGCCGTATGGCCCCCGTCCATGATATCCTCCACCACGACGACGTGCCTCCCCTCGACCGGGGCCGTTACGTCCCTTACTATCCTTACCTCCCCGGAGGGTCTCGTCCCGGCGCCGTAGCTCGAGGCCTGGAGGAAGTCCACCTCAAAGGGGAGCTCGGCGGCGCGCACGAGGTCGGAGAGGAAGACGGCTGCGCCCTTCAATATCCCCACGAGGATGGGGTCTTTGTCCGCGTAGTCCCGTTTCAGCTCCCAGGCCATCCGCTCCACCGTCGAGCTTATCTCGCCGGGATCCATAAGCGGCCTCAAGGCCGGTCCCTTTTTTCCGGTCATCCCTTCTCTCCGGTTGTCGTGGTCCGACGTCTAAAACACCTAAAGCTTATAACCCCGGCCCCTGCCTGTCAAGGCCGTCCTCGGGCGCTTTCAGCCGGGACCGTATTCTGCCTTGAGACGGCGTTATGCCTTGAAATCCCCTTGTGGGTGTGCTAATAGTAGAAAAAATCCGTAATCCGTCCCTCAACGTACACTATACACTCGAAGGTCATATTATGATAATCAAATGCGATAACTGCAGGACAAAGTTCCGGCTCGATGACTCCCAGATAAAGCCTAACGGTGTCAGGGTAAGGTGCACCAAGTGCCAGAACGTCTTTGTGGTAGCCGCTTCGCCCCCTGTCGAGGAAGCCCAGGTGGAGGAAATAGTCGGCCTTTCCGATGAATCGCCGATGCAGGCGGAAGAGTCCTCCGTGGGGGTCGCCGTCGGGGATGCCGCTTCACTCCCGGTCTCCGAAGACGAGGCCGCGGCCCCGTCCTTCGACGGCCTCGACTTCAGCCTGAGCGTGGACAGGTCCGGGTCCGGTGAGGCCGGCGTGGAAGGTCCGGAAGAGACGGACGAAGCGGACGGTGTGCCCGGCCACGAAGGGTTCGCGGAAGCGTCCACCGGGGAGTCCGAAGGGTTCCCTGGGGCCGTGGAGGCCGGGGAGGCGGAGGAGGAACCCACTGGTGCCGATGACGCCATCTGTGGCCAGGAGGCCGCCGGGGCTGAAGATTCTCCGGTGGAGGAGGCCGGCCTGAGCGGGGCGGCGGATGCGACGGATGAGGCGGCCGGGGCCGGGGGTGCCCCCGAATGGGCCGCCGATGAAGAGCTCGCCGGTGAGCAGGAGTATGAGTCGTTGGAGGAGGAAGTGCTCGAAAGCGAAGAGGAATTCACGGAGGACTTCGACCTGGACTTTGCCGCGGAAAAAGACGAGCAGCGGCCTGACCTGGATACCGCCCCTGAGACGGCCTCCGGCGACGAGGCCGCCGACCAGGCCGGGGAGCAGGCGGCGGATATGGACAAGAAGGTCATCCCCTTTACGGTGGGCGTTAAAAAGGCCGAGGAGTCCGCTGAAAGGGCCCCGGATTTTTCCGAGGTCTTCTCCCACATGATTTCCAAAGACGACATCTTCGCCCATGTCGATGGTGAGGGCGAGGAAGGGGCCATGGAAGAGGTGGCCCCTGTACCGGAGAGCGCGGGGGCTCCCAAAAAGCCGAGCTCGGCCCGGCTCGGCCTCCTCGTGGCCGGACTCATAATCATCCTCGGAGGCGCCGGGCTCTACGCCAGCGGCATAATCGACAGTATGGCCCGTTTGATAACGCCCGGGACCGCCGTGGTCCAGCCCGTGAGCATCGAGAAGCTAACGGGCCACGTTGTCGAAAACGCCTCTGCCGGCCCGCTCTTCGCCATAGAGGCTGTCGTTAAGAACACCACCGCCGAGCCCCAGAAGATAAAGACCGTCCGTGGAATGCTCTATGACAAGTCCGGGACCAGGCTCCTTGGACGCGCCGTCTCGCCCGGCAGGATCCTCTCCGCCGCCGACCTCAGGAGCCTTTCCAAGGCGGAGATAGACAGGCACTTCAAGGACTCCTCGGGAGGGACCATCCCACCTAAGGGGATCGTCCCGGTGATGGTCGTCTTCACAGACCTGCCGTCCGGTGTCGGGGAGTTCGGACTCGACGTCGTACGCTGATCCGCCCCGGGGAGGCGAGGTGAGGGACGACTTAAAGAGGCTAGTCAGGAAGACCCTCCATACCCTCTCGGCCCTTCCCGAGGAACGGATGAGGCTCGAGCTCCTCGGCAGGACGCTTTCGAGGCTCGAGCCCTTCGACATCGCCAGGTTCATCGACGCCCTTTACAGGACGAACGTAGGGTCCGGGGCCGCGGCCATGGCGCGTAGCGTGCTGGTCAACCCCGAGGGCCTCAAGCGGGCCATCGGCACGGACAAGTACCGCAGGACCTATCTCGCCGCCATACACCTCGGACTTACAAAGGTCAGCCGCCTCTTTACGGACCTCCCCCCCCACAAAAAGGGTATGGCCGGCTATGACAAGGAGGAGGATGTCCGTATGGAGCACCTGACCCTCGGGCAGAGGCGCGCGCTCTCAAGGACCGGCAAAAAGGACGACCTCGACCGGCTCCTCTCGGACCCGGACCCCGTCGTCATAGGCAACCTCCTCGACAACCCGAGGCTCCTGGAGCGGGACGTACTGAAGATAGCCTCCAGGCGGCCCGGCTCCCCGGGTATAATGAAACTGCTGGCCGGCCACGGGAAGTGGTCCAAGAGGTACCCGGTCAGGAGGGCGCTCGCCACCAACCCCTACACGCCACCGAGGATAGCCATCGCGCTGCTCGAGTTCCTCATGGCCCAGGACCTGAGGGAAATATCCGACGACGACACGCTTCATCCGCAGGTGAGGCTTTCGGCCGGGGAGAGACTCGGTGAGAGGGGTGAAAAGAGACAAAGAGAGTGAACGCCGGGCGAGGGGCCGAGGGGCCGGGGGGGGGCCGGGGAGGCGGACGAAAAAAGGCCGGACCCGGTATGACCGGGTCCGGCCCTGCTGATTCGTGGGTTCCCTGAATCTCCCGGCAAAGGACCTCAGACTACACGCTTGCCGGCCTCGTCCTTTCCGGACTTGTCTTTGTCCTTCTCCGGGGTTATGTCTATCTCGTCCGAGGCCTTCTTGAAGTTCTTTATCGCCTTGCCCATGCCGGAGCCTATCTCCGGTAGCTTGCTGGCGCCGAATATCAAGACCACGATGGCGAGTATAAGAAGAAGCTCGGTCGTGCCGAACATGGGTGGACCTCTCTATCTGGATAAGGATATGAAAACTGTGATATATTGATATTATATCAAATCTTTGCAGAATTACCATACTTATGTCAATAAAAACATTGAGGCCCATCGGGCCGGCCGGCCCGGACCCGGAGGGCGGCGACAAGCTGCTGATATTCCTCGTCCTCTCGCTTATCATCCATGCGGGGGTGCTCGGCGGTTTTCTGACCCTCGTCCCCGAGATGCCGGAGAGGAAGGACGTGAGCCCCATAGTGGTCGACATAGTCCGGCCAAGGACCGCGGTGATAGACCGCGGCGTGGTGGCCCTTCCCCCCGCCAGGCTCCCCGACGCCGGGGTGAAGAAATCGCCGAGCTTCTACGCCGATAGAGACCAGAGCGTGGAGAAGGAGACCGTGCCCGGGGCCGTGCCCTCGGAGAGGCTCGACCCGACGGTCGGCTCCCCGGGGACCCAGGCGGCCAGGCCCGCACCCTCTCCGTCTCCTTCCGGGGAGAGCGAGTCAGAAAAGTCCGAGAGGGCCGCGAAGGCGGGCAAACAGGCCCCGGCCACGAAGGAAAGCCCGTCCCTCCGGCCCGCGCCCCCCCGGGCGGATTCGGAGGCGGATATAATGGTGGCCCCCCCGGCCCCGGCCTCCACCCCGGCCGGCGGCGTTGAGGGGACGGCGGGGGAGGCCGCCGCGCGTCCTTCGAGGGCCACGAGGGCCGTACACGCGGACCCGAATCTCTTCCCGTCGGACGAGAGGCTCGCCCAGCTCTCCAGGGAGTACGCGAGGAGCACCCCGAGGGGGGAGAGGGGAAAGACCCTGAGGCTCAACACCTCGGAGCTCAAGTACCAGAGCTACATCCTCAACATGAAGAGAA
>JBHHVK010000029.1:0-15116 GCA_046754205.1 Thermodesulfobacteriota bacterium | reverse complement strand
GATGTACGAGTTCTTCGACCGCCTGGTCAACTTCAGCGTGCCGAGGATCAGGGACTTCAAGGGCCTCTCGGACAGGTCCTTCGACGGCCGCGGGAACTACACCATGGGGGTGCGCGAGCAGATAATCTTCCCCGAGATCGACTACGACAGGATAGACAAGATCAGGGGGCTCAACATAACCATAGGAACCTCGGCCGCAAATGACGAGGAGGCCAAGTCGCTCCTCAAGCACCTCGGCATGCCCTTTACCGCCTGACCCGTGGGGCCGTTCTTCAGGGGGCCGTTCTTCAAGGGGGCGGGTCGGTAAGGGGGCGGGTCGGTAAGGGGGGCGTTTTATAGGGGGGCGGGGTCGGTAAGGGGGTTAGGTTTCACAGAGGCTTCGGCCGGCCCTGGTGGCCGGGTCAGGCGCCTTATGTCTACAAGGGAGGATGAGTTTTGGCGAAAAAGTCGCTTATAGCTAAGGCCAAGCGCAAGAAGAAATTTGGTGTCAGGGACTACAACCGCTGCCCCATCTGCGGTCGCTCCCGGGCGTACTACCGCAAGTTCGACATGTGCAGGATCTGCCTGAGGAAGATGGCCCTCAAGGGCGAGCTGCCGGGCGTGGTGAAGTCGAGCTGGTGATAAAAAGTCAATCCATGGGGTATTGCAGATGACGATGACGGATCCGGTCGCGGACATGCTCACGAGGGTCAGGAACGCTGTCCAGGCGCATCACGATGAACTGACCCTTTCCTCCTCGAAGCTCAAGCTCGAGGTCGCAAGGATACTCAAGGAAGAGGGCTACATAAAGGACTTCTCGCTGGGCAGGGAGGGGAAGTTCCCGACCATGAAGATAAAGCTCAAGTACGCCTCCGGCTCTGACAGCGTGATCACGAAGATAGAGAGGGTCAGCAAGCCGGGACTCCGCAAATACGTGGGCAAGGACGACGTGCCCCGCGTGCTGAACGGCCTGGGGATAGCGATCATATCCACCTCCAGGGGCCTGATGACCGACACCCAGGCCCGCGAGGCAGGCGTGGGCGGAGAGGTTATCTGCAGGGTCTATTGAGGCCCGCCGCATGGCCCGCTTTTACGGTCAAATACCGAGGATAAAAGGTTTCCGAGATGTCAAGAATAGGTAAGCAGACGATAAGGATACCCGACGGCGTCAAGGTGGCCGTCGAGGGGGCCGCCGTCAAGGTCACCGGCCCGCAGGGGACGCTCGACATGCCCTTGAGACCGGAGGTGGCGGTCGAGATAAAGGACGCCGAGCTCGTCGTTACGAGGTCGGAAGACTCCCGCACGGCGAGGTCTCTTCACGGGCTCACCCGCGCGCTCCTGGCCAACATGGTCACCGGGGTGAGCGAGGGCTTCACCAGAAAGCTCGAGATAGTCGGCGTCGGCTACAAGGCCGAAGTGCAGGGCTCCACCATGAAACTCGCCCTCGGCTTCTCGCAGCCCGTACAGTACGACCTGCCGCCCGGAGTGACAGCCAAGGTCGAAAGACAGACACTCGTGGAGTTAAAGGGCGCCGACAAGCAGGTCGTCGGGCAGGTGGCCGCCGACATCCGCGGGTTCCGGCCGCCTGAGCCGTACAAGGGCAAGGGCGTGAAGTACGCCGATGAGACCATAAGGAGAAAGGCCGGTAAGGCAGGCAAGGCCGGAGGTGGGTAAATGAACGGTAGAGTCGTCAAGATGACCGGCTGGCAGAGGAGAAAGGCCAGGGTAAGGAAGAAGATATCCGGGACCTCGGAAACCCCGAGGCTCAACGTATACAGGTCCAACAGGCACATATACGCCCAGGTAATCGACGACACGGCGGGCAGGACCCTGGTGGCAGCCTCCTCCGCATCCGGGGAGATAGCCGACGCAGCGGCCAAGGCGAAGAAGACCGAGGCGGGAAAGCTCGTCGGAGAGCTCATAGCGAAGAAGGCCAGGGACAAGGGCATAGAGGCCGTTGTCTTCGACAGGAGCGGATACCTGTACCACGGCCGCGTCAAGGCCCTCGCCGATGGTGCGAGGAGCGGCGGGCTCAAGTTCTGATAATGAAAAATTCAGGCGCGCAGGGGAGACCGAAAAGGAGGTTTTTTTTGGAGAGGATAGACGCTGGCGGCCTTGACCTCAAGGATAAGCTCATATACCTCAACAGGGTCGCGAAGGTCGTCAAGGGCGGAAAACGTTTCAGCTTCAACACCATCGTCGTCGTGGGCGACGGAGCGGGTCACGTGGGCGTCGGGCTCGGAAAGGCCAACGAGGTCCCAGAGGCCATAAGGAAGGCCATAGACCAGGCCAAGAAGTCCCTCATCCGGGTCCCCATAAGCGAAGGGACCATCCCCTACACCGTTACCGGTTGCTACGGCGCGGGGAGGGTCTTCCTCCGGCCGGCCTCGGCCGGTACCGGCATAATCGCCGGGGGGGCCGTAAGGGCGGTGGTCGAGTCCGCGGGCATCCACAACGTTCTCACCAAGTGCCTCGGCACCCACAACCCCCACAACGTCGTCAAGGCGACGATGGAGGGGCTGAGACAGCTCCGGAGCCCCGAAAGCATAGCAGAGCTCCGCGGCAAGAATCTCCACGAGATGAGGTAGCGATGACGGCCAAAGGCGAGATAAGGGTGACTCTCGTGAAGAGCCCCATAGGATATAACAAGAAACAGAAGCAGACCGTCCGTGGCCTCGGGCTCGGCAGGATCGGAAGCTCCAAGGTCCTGAAGGATACCCCGGAGATAAGGGGGATGGTGAACAAGGTCTCCCACCTGGTCGAGGTCGCCCCGGCCGACTGACTCCCGGGCCTTACCGTTTATAAATCAGAGGTCAACCTGAGATGTTAGACAGACTGAAGCCCCCCAGGGGCGCCAACAAAAAGAAAAAGAGGGTGGGCCGCGGCGAGTCCAGCGGGCTCGGAAAGACCAGCGGCCGCGGCCACAAGGGCCAGAACTCGAGGTCAGGCGGCGGTGTCAAGGCCGGCTTCGAGGGCGGGCAGATGCCGCTTCAGAGGAGGCTCCCCAAAAGGGGCTTCACCAACATATTCAAGGTGAAGAACAGGGCGGTGAACCTCTCGGACCTCGATAGGGCCTTCAAGAAGGGGGAGACCGTCGACCCCGAGGCGCTCATGGCAAGGGGCGTCGTGAAACGCAAGCACGGCCCCGTGAAGGTGCTCGCCAAAGGGGAGCTTACCGTGCCCCTTACCGTCAGGGCCAACTCCTTCAGCTCGACGGCCTCGGAAAAGATAAAGGCCGCCGGCGGTACGGTGGAGGTAATATAATTGGCCAGGGACGGTTTGACGCCGAGTGTGGGCAAGGTTCCGGAGTTAAACCGCAGGATTCTCTTGACCCTCTTTCTGCTCGCCGTCTTCAGGGTAGGCGTATTCATACCCACCCCTGGAGTGGACGCAGAGGCGCTCTCCGGGTTCTTCAACGCGGCGAGCGGGACCATCCTCGACTTCGCCACCATGTTCACCGGCGGGGCCCTCAAGCGCTTCAGCATCTTCGCCCTGGGCATCATGCCCTACATAAGCGCCTCTATTATACTCCAGCTCCTGCAGGCTGTGGTACCCACGCTCGAGAGGCTCAGCAAGGAGGGCGAACAGGGCAGAAAGACGATCACCCAGTACACCAGGTACCTCACCGTGGTGCTCGCCGCGGCCCAGGGGCTCATGATAGCCGTCGGCCTCGAGAACATGCAGGGCCCCGCGGGAGAGCCCATAGTGCTGATCCCCGGCTGGTCCTTCAGGCTCTTTACCATGGTGACGCTGACCGCGGGAACCACGTTCCTGATGTGGCTCGGCGAGATGATAACGGAAAAGGGGATAGGCAACGGGATATCGCTGATAATATTCGTCGGCATCGTCGCCAACATGCCGTCGGCCATCTACAACACCTTCAGGCTGGTGAAGACCGGCGAGATGAGCCCGCTTTTCATCATCGCCCTCGTGGTGCTGATGGTGGCCGTTGTGGGCTATATAGTCTTTATGGAGATGGGGCAGAGGAGGATCCCCATCCAGTATCCAAAGCGGATAGTGGGCAGAAAGGTGCTCGGCGGGGGCACCCAGCACCTGCCGCTGAAGGTGAACTCCGCGGGCGTCATACCGCCGATATTCGCCTCCTCCATCATCGTCTTTCCCGCCACCATAGCCAACTTTATCGACATCCCGGTTATGGAGAAGCTCTCCAAGAGCCTCAACCCCGGCGGGATCCTCTACAACGTCCTTTACGTCGCGGCGATAATATTCTTCACCTTCTTCTACACCGCGATACAGTTCAACCCCAAGGACGTCGCGGAGAACCTCAAGAAGCACGGTGGCTTCGTCCCCGGCATCAGGCCCGGGGCCCACACGGCGGACTACATAGACACGGTCCTGACGCGCCTCACCCTGTGGGGCGCCCTTTACCTCTCCGCCGTATGCGTGCTCCCGTCCTTCCTGATCACGGAGTTCAACGCCCCCTTCTACTTCGGAGGAACGGCGCTCTTGATAATAGTGGGGGTGGCCATGGACACGGCCCAGCAGATAGAGTCCCACCTGCTGGCCCGGAGCTATGACGGACTTCTCAAAAAGGGCAGGATCAAGAAATGAGTGACACGCTGGCGATGACCAACATTATCCTCCTCGGGGCCCCGGGGGCCGGAAAGGGCACGCAGGGCAAAAACCTCTCCGAACGGTTCGGTATCCCCCAGATATCGACCGGCGACATCTTGAGAGAGAACGTCAGGAACAAGACGGAGCTCGGCGTCAAGGCCAAGGGGTACATGGACAGCGGGGCGCTGGTGCCCGACGAGGTGGTGGTGAACATGGTCTCCGGCCGCCTCCAGGACCAGGACTGCTCCAGGGGGTTCATCCTCGACGGCTTCCCCCGCAACATAGCCCAGGCCGAGGTCCTTGAAACCACCCTCGCCAGGCTCGGCCGCTCCATAGACCACGTAATCGGCATCGAGGTGGACAACAAGGAGCTCATGCGCCGCCTGAGCGGCCGCAGGGTCTGCCGGGAGTGCGGGGCCAGCTATCACGTCATATTCAACCCCCCGGTCAACATCGGGTTGTGCGACAAATGCGACGCCGAGATATACCAGCGCGACGACGACAGTGAGGCGACCATAGAAGCCCGCCTCAAGGTCTACGAACAGGAGACCCTTCCGCTGGTGGCGTTCTATAAGGAAAGAGGGACGTACAGGTCCATAAACGGCCTGGGAGCGGTCGACCAGGTTACGAAAGCTATAGTAGATGTCATTGAAAAAGGAAGCGGTAATCCTTAAGTCCCCCGAAGAAATATCGAGGATGCGCAGGCCCGCCGGCATCGTGGCAGAGGTCCTCGAGGTCCTGAAGGAATACCTGCTGCCCGGCGCCACCACGATGGACCTCGAGAAGGTCGCCGCCGCGGAGGTCAAAAAAAGGCGGGCAACGCCGGCCTTCAAGGGCTACAAGGGTTATCCCTTCTGCCTCTGTACGTC
This sequence comes from Thermodesulfobacteriota bacterium, assembly GCA_046754205.1. Classification (GTDB taxonomy): domain Bacteria; phylum Desulfobacterota; class GWC2-55-46; order GWC2-55-46; family JBHHVK01; genus JBHHVK01. Next base: position 9,693 of record JBHHVK010000029.1, on the reverse strand, counting down.
GCTCAACCAGGAGGTCGTACACGGCATGCCGAGCAAGAAGAGGGTCCTCGGCGAGGGAGACATCCTGAGCGTGGACTTCGGCGCCTACAGCGACGGATTTTACGGGGACTCGGCCTTCACGAGCCCCATAGGCGAAGTCTCCGAGGAGGCCACGAGGCTCATGGACGTGACCCGCGACTCCCTCGACCGCGCGGTGGAGGCGAGCCGTGTGGGCGGCAGGCTCCTTGACATCGCCCACGCCGTGCAGACACACGTGGAGGCCGAGGGCTTCAGCGTCGTCAGGGACTTTGTCGGCCACGGTATCGGCCGCGAGCTCCACGAACCGCCGCAGGTCCCCAACTTCGGACCGCAGGGCAAGGGACTGAGGCTCAAGGAGGGGATGGTCCTCGCCATAGAGCCGATGATAAACGCCGGAGGCCCGGACGTCGAGATACTCGAAGACGGCTGGACGGCGGTGACAAGGGACGGAAGACTCTCCGCCCACTTCGAGCACACCGTGGCCATAACCGCCGACGGCCCCCGCGTGCTCACCGCCCTCTGAGGGCGGCCGGGAGGGCCGGGGGGCCGGGGGAGCGGGGGAGCGGGGACGGGGCGGGGGGCCTGGCGATACCGCCGGACCCGTCAGGTGCCGGCGGCGTTCAATGGGCCTGGGGCCCTTAAACCGGAAGAGACGGACCCATGGCTAAAGAAGAGGCTATACAGGTCGAAGGCACGGTCCTCGAGACCCTGCCCAACGCGATGTTCAGGGTGGAGCTCGAGAACGGCCACAAGGTCCTCGCCCATGTCTCCGGGAAGATGAGGATGCACTTCATCAAGATACTGCCCGGTGACAAGGTAACCGTGGAGCTTTCGCCCTATGACCTGACCAGGGGCAGGATAACCTACAGGTCGAAGTAACGCCCGCAGGGCCGGGGGCCAGGGGGCCAGGGGGCCGGGGGGCCGGGGGGCCGGGGGGGCGAAGATGACGGGGCCGGTGGGCAGGGGTTAAAAGGGGCCGGTGGGCCGAAGAGGGCGGGGCCGGTGGGTCGGACTCAGGGGGTTCGAAGAGGTAACCCCGGCCAGTCGAGAGGGCTTAATAGCATAAACCAGCAAAGAGGCACAAGCGATGAAGGTAAGGAGCTCGGTAAAAAAGATCTGCGCCAAGTGCAAGATAGTAAGGCGCAAGGGTGTGGTAAGGGTCGTTTGCGAAAACCCTAAACACAAGCAGAGGCAGGGGTAAACCCCCGGGCGTATTGTTTTGCGGTCCCTCGGAGGGGCCGGGGAGGAGTATAAAAGGTGGCAAGAATCGCAGGAGTAGACCTTCCTAAGAACAAGAGGATAGACATCGCGCTCACCAAGATATACGGCATAGGCAGGGTGTCTTCCGCGCGGATCCTCAAGGAAGTCGGGGTCGACGCCTCCATCAAGACAGTGGACCTGACCGAGGCCCAGGTGGCCGACATAAGGAAGGCGCTCGATAAGGGCTACAAGGTCGAGGGCGACCTCCGTAAAGAGGTCCAGATGCACGTAAAGATGCTCATGGACATCGGCTGTTACAGGGGTCTTCGCCACAGGAAAGGCCTCCCCGTTCGCGGCCAGCGCACCAACACCAACGCCCGGACTAGGAAGGGCCCGAAGAGGTCGGCCGCGGGCGGCAGGAAACGGGCGGGCAAGTAAGGGAGATGACCTGCCGCGGCGTCCTCGCGGGCGCACCGGGAGGTATTCCGAAAACGAGAACCTTCGAGAATAAAGCGGGAGGAATTTGATGGCAAAGCCGAAACCCAAGGCCAAGAAGGACAAGAAGGCGCCCAGCAAGGGGGTGGCCCACATCAAGGCCAGCTTCAACAACACCATGATAAGCATATCCGACCCCCAGGGGAACGTCATCTCATGGTCGAGCTGCGGTGCGCAGGGCTTCAAGGGGTCGAGGAAGGGGACCCCCTTCGCCGCCCAGGTGGCCGCCGAGACCGCGGCCCGCAAGGCCATCGACGCGGGCATGAAGACCATCGACGTATTCATCAACGGCCCCGGTTCGGGCAGGGAGGCGGCCCTGCGGGCGCTTCAGTCCGCCGGCTTCAGCATAAGCCTCATAAGGGACGTGACGCCCATCCCCCACAACGGGTGCAGGCCGCCCAAGAGACGCAGGGTCTGACCCGCTCCAGGATATAATATTAAACCGTAAACTTGACGGTCCCTGACCGGCGCATGAACGCAACAGGGGCCGAGATAAGGAGGAAGGTTTTGGCAAGGAACACGGAATCAGTTTGTAAGATATGCAGGCGCGAAGGCAGCAAGCTCTTCTTCAAGGCCGACCGTTGCTACACCGACAAGTGCTCATTCGACCGCAAGGGCTACGCGCCGGGACAGCACGGCCAGTCCAGGTCCAAGGTCTCCGAGTACGCACTCCAGCTCAGGGAAAAGCAGAAGGTCAAACGGGTCTACGGTCTCATGGAGGCCCAGTTCAAGAATGTCTTCAAGAAGGCCGATCGCGCCAGTGGCGTGACCGGCGACAACCTCATGGTTCTCCTCGAGAGGAGGCTCGATAACACCGTTTACAGGCTCGGGGTCGGGGGCTCGAGGAGCGAGGGCCGCCTGATGGTGACCCACGGACACTTCCTCGTAAACGGCAGGAAGGTAAACATACCGTCCTACCAGGTCAAGGCCAACGACGTCATAGAGGTGGCCCCGAACAAAAAGAAGGACCCCAGGTTCGAGGCAAACCTCAAGGGCGCCGAGAGACGCGGTATCCCTGAGTGGCTGAGCCTCGACCGGGACTCCCTCAAGGGCACGGTACTGAGGCTCCCGAGGCGCGATGACGTGGTCATGCCGATACACGACCAGCTCATCGTCGAGCTCTACTCGAAATAACCCGGTCCGGGCCCGCGGTACGGCCGATTAATAATACTCTTAAACAAACGGGGGCACCATGCAAAAGAATTGGCGCGACCTTATTAAACCGAAGAGCCTTGAAGTCGACAAGGACACGCTTACCGATACCTACGGCAAGTTCGTGGCCGAGCCTCTCGAGAGGGGCTTCGGCCTTACCCTCGGCAACTCGCTGAGAAGGATCCTCCTGAGCTCGCTTCAGGGTGCTGCCATTACCGATATAAAGATCGACGGGGTACTCCACGAGTTCTCCTCCATACCGGGGGTGAAGGAAGACGTATCCGACATCATCCTGAACTTCAAGCAGGTCAGGCTCAAGATGTACGAGGAGGGTTCCAAGAAGCTTACGATCAGCTCCAACGGCGGGGGCGTCGTCACCGCCGGGGACATCGTCTGCGACCCCACCGTGGATGTCCTCAACCCCGAGCAGCACATAGCCACCATCTCCAAGGGCGCCACCTTCAAGTGCGAGCTGACCGCCAACAGCGGCAAGGGATACGTCCCCTCGGAGAGGAACAAGCAGCCCGATATGCCCATCGGCACCATCCCCATAGACGCCATATACCAGCCCGTCAAGCGCGCCAACTTCAACGTTACCCACGCAAGGGTAGGGCAGAGGACGGACTACGACAAGCTCACCCTCGAGCTATGGACATCCGGGGTCATCGACCCGGTGGACGCCGTCGCCATAGCTGCCAAGATACTCAAGGACCAGCTCAACGTCTTTATCAACTTCGAGGAGGAGGAAGAGGAGGCGCAGGCCGACAGGGAGGAGGAGAGACCGAAGTTCAACGAGAACCTCTTCAAGACCGTCGATGAGCTCGAGCTCTCAGTAAGGAGCGCCAACTGCCTGAAGAACGCCGACATCAAGTACATCGGCGAGATGGTCCAGAAATCCGAGCAGGAGATGCTCAAGACCAAGAACTTCGGAAGAAAATCGCTCAACGAGATAAAGGAAATACTTCGCGGCATGGGGCTGGACTTCGGGATGAAGCTCAATGCCTTCCCGACGAGGAAAGAGCTCGACGAGAGACAGCTCGAACACAAGGACCCCGCGTGAGAGGTAGAATATAATGAGACACAACAGAGACGACAAACGCTTCAGCAGGAACAGCGGGCACTTGAGGTGCATGCTGGCCAACATGACCAACGACCTCATAACCCACGGGCGCATCAAGACCACGACCCCGAAGGCGAAGGTCCTCAGGCGTTACGCGGAGAGGATGATAACCCTCGGAAAGCGCGGCGACGTCGCGGCGCGCCGGCGCGCCATGGCCTTTATGAGGAGCAAGCCCGCCGTCAAGAAGCTTTTCGACGAGGTCGCCGGCAGGTTCGCCGAAAGGGCGGGGGGATACACCAGGATAATGAAGCTCGGGATAAGGCCCGGGGACGCGGCCCCCATGTCCATAATAGAGCTCGTGGAGAGCACGGTAGCCAAGGCGCCGGCAAAGAAGTCGGCCCCGAAGAAGAAGGCCGCCGCCAAGGCCCCCGCGAAGAAGGCCCCCGCGAAGAAGGCGCCGGCCAGGAAGGCCGCCCCGGACAAGGAGGAGGCCGCCGCCAAGAAGGCGCCGGCCAAAAAGGCCGCCGCCGGTAAGGCCACGGCCGCGAAGAAGGCCGCCGCGCCGGAGGCCGCCGGGAAGAAGCCGGCGGCGAAAAAGCCCGCCGCGAAGAAGCCGGCTCCCAAGAAGGGCGGGGCAGAGAAGTAGTCCATACAGGCGTTTAATCGAAAAGGGCGGGGATCTTTCCCCGCCCTTTCTTTTTGGACTTCAAAGACGCCCGGTGACCTCGGCTCCGCGCCGACGCCGCCGCTCCCCGCAGGGCCCTATTCCGTCTCCTCGGTCTTGAGGTCGTAGGAGGTGAGCACACCGTCGGTAATGGTTATCACCAGGGTGGTTGTGCTCGTCCTGGTCATCGACCGGTTCACGACCCTCCCGCCGAGATAGGTGGGCACCCTCTTCGACGAGTAAGTGTATACGAGCCGCTCTTTGCCGTCTGAGCGGCTCGTTTCCTGAGGCTCGCCAAAGGCTTTTATCACCTCGGCCCTGGTGGTGGCCCCGGGCTTTATCGCGGCGACCTCGGCGCGGTCTATCTCTCTGCCTTCGGTCGTGGTGAGGTGTGCGGCGCACCCGGCGGCCGCGACACAGAAGACGGCCGCTAAAAGCACTCTCTTCATGGACGGGACTCCTTCGGAATATTTTAAGGGAAGCGTGTCGGGGTAAGCGGCGGCCCGGGGGGCCTGGCCCGCGCGCCTGCCGTGGCCGTCCACGGCTGCGGGGCTCACGCCTCGGCCACACCGTCGCGTCGGAGGGCCTTGACCTTGTACATGGCCTTGTCCGCAAGCGTGATAAGCTCGTTCTTGTCCCTGGCGTCCGATGGGTAGGCGGCCACGCCGAAGCTGCCGGTAATGTGAAGGTCCAGCCCCTCGTCCTTCAAAAAGCTGGTCTCTCTGAGGCCCTGATGGAGTTTTTGAGCCACCAGCACGGCATTTGCCTTGGAGGTATGGGGCATGAGTATTATGAACTCGTCCCCGCCGTAGCGGCAGGGCATGTCTATGGAGCGGATCCTGGCGCGGAAGAGCCCGGCCACCTCCATGAGCAGTCTGCTGCCCACAAGGTGGCCGTGGGTGTCGTTCACGTCCTTGAAGTAGTCGAGGTCCACGAAGATGAGCGAGAGGTCGTTGCCGAACCTCCTGGCCCTCTCCACCTCGTACTCGACCCTGCCGTGGAGGAACCGGGAGTTATAGAGGCCGGTGAGGTCGTCGGTGATGGTGAGCTCCTGGACCTTCTTGAAGTATATGGCGTTCTCAACGGCGATGGCCGTGTAGTCGGCGAGTGTGCCGAGTATGAGGAGGTCCTCGTCGCCGAATTCCCCCTCCTCGACCTTGTTGACGAGCTCTATGACGCCGAGGCACCTGCCCCTGGCCACGAGCGGCACGCATACCAGCGACTTCGTCGTAAAGCGCATCTTCTCGTCCGCCCTGCTGGAGAACCTCGGGTCCCTGGAGACGTCCGGCACCAGGAGCGGGCGTTTTTCCTTCGCCACCCACCCGGCTATCCCCTCGCCGAGCTTGAGCCTCAGGTCCTTGAGCTTCTCGGCCCCCTTGCCCACCGCAATCTCGAACCTGAGCTCCCCGGTCTTCTCGTCGAGAAGGAGCAGAGACCAGTTCCTGGGCCCGAGCAGCTCGCTTATCTTCTCCATCACGATGTTGAGCACCTCGCTCAGGTGGAGTGAAGAGGTGAGCGCCTTGCCGATCTCGTTGAAGGTGGCGAGCTGCCGGTGCCTCTGCTGGTTCTCCATCTCGACGGCGTGGTCGAGGTTTTTGTTGTCCTTGGCCGCAACCATAAGCAGAATATAGCCCAAGGCTTCATGAAATGCAAGAATACATGGAGGTCAGTCCCTGCCCGTGGCGAGGCCCCGCCGGCGGGCCCTCCGGGCCAGGAGCCTCTGTAGGAGCCTCGTCGTCGGGCCCGGCGCTCCGGAGCCGACTTTCCTTGAATCTATCTTCACCAGCGGGAGGACCCCGAGGATGGAATTGGTGAGAAAGGCCTCGTCTCCGCCGGCGAGCTCATCTGCCGTGAAGGCCCTCTCTATCACCCTGAACCCCTCCGCCCCGGCGAGCTCCATCGCCAACCCCCTGGTGACGCCTGCGAGCACCCCGGACGAGGCCGGAGGGCCGGCCGGATGGGTGGCCACCACGTCTCCGGTGACCATGAATACGTTGGTTGACGTCCCTTCGGTTACGTGGCCGTCGGGGTCGGTGAAGATGCCCTCGAAGGCCCCCTCTCTGAGGGCCCGGGCCTTGCCCAGCACGTTGGGCAGGAAGTTGAGGGTCTTTATCCCGGCGATCGCGGGCAGGGGGCCTTCGAGGGCCACGGCCCTCACCCCCCTTTTACGGAGGACCTCGATGGGGCCGGGGTCTATCCCGCGCGCGACTATCACCGTGGTGGGGCGGAGGTCCTTCGGCGGGGTATGGCCCGAGCCTCCGATACCCCTGGTGACCGTTATCCTCACATGGGCGTCGGTCTTGAGGAGCCCGTTCCGCGCAAGGAGTTTTTCTATGACCCCGTCCCTGATGTCCTCGAAGAGCGGGTCGAGGGACCTCGGGCTGAAGCCGAGGGCCCCGGCCCCGGCCCTGAGCCTCGCCGTATGTTCGTCGAGAAAGACCGGGCGTCCCCGGCAGGCCTTCATGGTCTCGAAGAGCCCGTCGCCGTAATTGAACCCCCTGTCGAGCACCGAGACGCGGGCCCTGTCCTCCGGCACGATCTTACCGTTGAAGTAGACCCTGGGTTTTTTCAGAAGCGCCATCCCGGCTCCCGTGGTTTTATATGCAGGCCCTTCCGGCCCCGGCCGCGTCGAGGAAGTCCCTGGCCTTGAGGAGCGTTTCTTCGTACTCGTCCTCGGGGACCGAGTCGGCCACTATGCCGCCGCCGACGTGGAGGTGGAGGGTGGAGCCCGCGACTATCCCGGTCCTTATGGCCATGGCGATGTCCATCGCCCCGTCAAAGCCGGCCCAGCCTATGCCGCCCGTGTATATGGACCTCTCCACCGTCTCTATCTCGTCGATTATCTCCATGGCCCTTATCTTCGGCGCGCCGGTTATCGAACCGCCGGGAAAGGCGGCCCTGAGGCAGTCGAGCGGACCGAGCCCCCCGGCGATCTTCCCCCTTACGGTCGATACCATGTGGTGGAGGCCCGGCAGCGTCTCGACCCTCTCGAACTCGACCACCTCCACCGTGCCCGGCGCCGAGACCATGCCGAGGTCGTTTCTTTCGAGGTCCACGATCATCACGTGCTCGGCCCGTTCCTTCACGCTCCCCCGGAGCTCTTCGATGAGGGCGCGGTCAAGCTCCGGCGTTGCGCCCCTCGGCCTCGTCCCCTTTATGGGGGACGTCTCCAGCCAGCCGTCGGCCGCGCTGAGGAGCCTCTCCGGGGAGTTGGAGACGACCTGAAAGGGGCCGCAGTCCAGGAGCGTAGAAAAGGGCGCGGGGCTTTCTCTTAAAAGGGTCCCGTAGAGGTCTGCGGGGTCAGAGGCGATGTCCATGGCAAGCCTCTGGGAGAGGTTTATCTGGTATATGTCGCCCTCGGAGATGTAGTCCTTGGCCCTGTCGACGGCCGCGATGTACGCCTCCCGGGTGAAGTTAGAGGACGGCGCGGCGGCCCGCGCCACGGTGTCTCCACCGCCTTCGGGCCTATCTCTGTCCGGGGGCGCGGGGCCTCTGAGCGCATTCAAGACGGCCTCGAAGCGGCCCTCGGAGCCGGGCCCGCCGGACGACAGGAGGAGCCCCCGGCCCCCGGCGTGGTCGTAGACGTATACGACGTCATAGATGCCCACTGTGGCAAGTGGGGCGAGCGGGGCGAGGGGGGCGGCGGGGGTCTTTTGTTCGAAGGTCCCGGCCTTCACGGGAGTTACCAGGTCCTTGAGGTCGTAGGAGAAGTACCCCACGGCCCCCCCGGTGAAGGGTATGCCGGAGGCCGGGGGAGTGGTCGTGGCGCGCCTTTTGAGTATCTCCCCCACGGCCGCGAAGGGGTCCGGGCAGGTGGTCGCGCGGCCGCCCACGAAGGTCACGCCCCGGCGGCCGGTGGCGACGACGCACGCCGGGGCGGCTCCCACGTAGGAGAGGCCCTCCAGCCGGTCCCGGGTCATGATAAAGGCCCCTCCGAGACGCCGGAGCCTTTCGAAGGCCTCTACCGGGCCCACGTCTTTTATCTCTTCAACGGCCCTGTGGTCCATGGCCGCTATTTTACCCCAAGAGCAGGGGAGTTTATAGGGTTTTTCTCGCCCCCCGGCCCCGGGTCCATGTCCGTCACCCTGAATTCATTTCAGGGGCTATTCAGGATCAGCATGACAAAAGGACTCAACCATGATTGGGGGTGAAATCATCCTCTCCTTATAGTATATTGGTGTAATAACCCGCCGGCCCCGCCGGCCCCTCAGACCCGGAAGAAGATGGACTTTATCACCAGGAAAAAGACGAGAAAGATATTCGTTGGCCCGGTGCCCGTGGGCGGCGACGCCCCGGTCTCCGTCCAGTCGATGACGAACACCGTGACCTCGGACGTGGCCCGCACGGTGGCGCAGATACGGGGCCTTGTGGCCGCGGGCTGCGAGATAGTGCGCGTGGCCGTGCCCGACATGGACTCGGCCCGCGCCGTTGGCGCGATCAAAAGGGAGATTCCCATACCGCTCATCGCGGACATCCACTTCGACTGGCGGCTCGCCCTCGCCTCCATCGACGCCGGGGCCGACGGCCTGAGGCTCAACCCCGGCAACATCGGCTCGACCGGGAGGATAGGGGAGGTCGTAAGGGCCGCCTCGGAGAGAAAGCTCCCCATAAGGATAGGCGTAAACGCCGGGTCGCTCGAAAAGGACCTGCTCGAAAAGTACGGCGAGCCCACGGCCCCGGGGCTCGTCGAAAGCGCCATGCGCCACGTCCGCATCCTGGAGGAGATGGGGTTTGCCGACATAAAGGTCTCCATCAAGGCGTCGAGCGTGCCGATGACCGTTGCTGCCTACAGGCTACTTTCGGAGAAGGTTGACTACCCGCTCCACATAGGCATAACCGAGGCGGGCACGAAGGGCTCGGGCACGGTAAAGTCCGCCGTGGGCCTCGGCGTGCTGCTCGCCGACGGCATCGGCGACACGCTCCGGGTCTCGCTCACCGGCGACCCGACCGACGAGGTGAACGTGGGCTGGGATATCCTAAAATCCCTGGAGCTCAGGACCCGCGGGGTGAACATCATATCGTGCCCCACCTGCGGGCGGATAAAGCTCGACGCGGCGACGATCGCCCTTGAGGTGGAAAGGCGCCTCGGCCACATCACCGAGCC
>JBHHVK010000028.1:0-15174 GCA_046754205.1 Thermodesulfobacteriota bacterium | reverse complement strand
AGCAACAGGGGGCCGCAGCAACAGGGGGCCGCAGCAACAGGGGGCCGCAGCAACAGGGGGCCGCAGCAACAAGGGGCCGCAGCAACAGGGGGCCGCAGCAACAGGGGGGCGGCGCCGACAGGGGTGCCGCGGCCGACAGCCGGCCGGCGCGACCGGGCGGCGGGCGTAAACGGGGCGGCCGGGAGTAAACCGGGCGGCCGGGCGAGTCGCCAGACGGGCGGCCTCGGTGACCGGGGTCACGGCCCCGTGTCATGAAAGGTGATAATCAATACGGGTTGGGTGCCGCGCATGCCTGAAGAGCGGGATACGACAATGCCTGCCCCTTTCAACACCTCTTAGGCGGGCGGTGTCGTTACACACTTTGCAACGCGCTTTTGCGTCTTGGAGCGCTTTAATAAGGATAACCGGGTCATCAACCGAGCAGTACTAAATCTCAAATAGAAGAACTAAGGAGGAGGAAAGAATGAAGAGGATATTACTTTCGGTTTTCGCGGCGGCATTGACCGCTGCCTGGGCTGTCCCCGCCACGGCCGCAAGCGTCGACTTCAGCGGCCAGTACAGGCTCAGGGGCGAGTTCAGGGATAACAAGGACTTCGACGAAAACAACACCGACACCAACAGCGACTACCTTCAGAGGGTGAGGCTCACGGCCAACGCCCAGGCCACCAGCGACACGTCCGTCAAGATAACCATTCAGGACAGCAGGACCTGGGGCACCAACGTCACCACCAAGGGGACCCCTGGCGTCACCAGCGGCCCCGGCCTCACCGACGCCAACAACAACACCAGCCTCGACCTCCACGAGTCCTACGTCCTGGTGAAGGACCTCTTCGGCTCCCCCATAAGCGCCAAGATAGGCCGCCAGCAGCTCGTGTACGGCGACCAGAGGCTCATCGGCGCCTTCGGGTGGGACAACAGGGCCAGGAGCTTCGACGCCATAAAGTTCAGCTACGGCTCGGAGATGGTCAACGTCGACGCCTGGACCTCCAAGGTGCGCGAGAACACCACCAGCGACAACGACCAGGACTTCTACGGCCTCTACGCCACCGTCAAGGCCGTCCCCAACAACACCGTCGACGTATACGCCCTCTACCTGAGGGACGGCTCCACAACGGCCTTCGTCGGCAACAACACCACGAGTAACGCGGTATTCACCGGCGCAGGCGCCATCAACAAGCCCCAGGACCTCTGGACCTACGGCCTCAGGGTCAAGGGCAACTGGAACGCCGTCGACTACACCGGCGAGATCGCTGGCCAGACCGGCACCATCGACAAAGCCACCGCCAGCTTCGACCTCTCGGGCACCATGGTCACGATAAAGGGCGGCTACACCCTGCCGCTCCAGGCGGCGAAGGTCCGCGTCGGCGCCGAGTACGACTACGCCTCGGGCGACAGCAACCCCGGCGACAACGACATGGAGACCTTCACCAACCTCTTCCCCACCAACCACGGCCACTACGGCTATGCCGACGTGCAGGGGCTGAGGAACACCTCCACCTGGGGGATAAACGCCAAGGCGCAGGTCAACCCCCAGCTGAGCCTCTACGCGGCCTACTGGAACTTCACCCTGGCCGAGGAGCACGACAACTGGTACGGCGCGGGCGACTGGATGAGCAACCCCACCGCCGGCTTCCGTACCGGCAACGCCACCAACACCCAGGATGAGGCCGCAAGCGAGGTCGACCTCGTCGCGACCTACAAGTACAACAGCGCCTTCACCGCGCAGCTCGGCTACTCGCTGGTCACCACCGGCGACCTCACCGACTCCAAGATAGCCGGCGCCGGTGGCCAGGCCGCAGACCAGGACTTCGCCTACCTGATGCTCACCGCCAACTTCTAAGTCCGGCGGTAGGGAAGGCGGTCCTAAAGACCGCAGCAACGGAAGGGCGGGCCCCACGAGGGCCCGCCCTTTTTTTGCGCACTTCGCCTTTCAGCACCCCCCGGCGCTTTCCGTACAGTTTCCCGGCGCCCCTCCGATATGAGAAAAAGACTTGTAAATCAGCGCCCTTTGGATTAAATTGGTGGCTCGGCGGCACGGCCCGTAAACCGGCGGGCTTCAGGATCCGGGGCCGTCCTTTTCCGCCCCCTGAGGGTTTTTTATTTTCCGGGACGAGTGGAAAAACGACTTCTCCATCAGCCGTCGCGGGGAGCAAAGCGGCGAAGTCTCCCCCGGGTTCATGTTAAAAACGGAGACGGGTCCGCTCCGCCCGCAGGCCACGCCTTGAATTTTTTTCCGCGGCCCTTGGAATCCGGCGACAGGGAAGGTAAAAAGGTTTGATGAGAATCGGCGTAAGGGGCAAACTCCTCATATTCGCGGCCCTTGTGTGGGCCGTGATATTCGGCGCCTACAGCTTCTATATCTACAACGAGAGGATCGAGCAGACCCGCAGGATGGCGCTCAACACCGCCAGCTTCCTCTCCCGGGAGATAATCGCCGACATGCAGTTCTACACCTCCACCGTCGTAAAGCGCGCCCTCGAGGCCGGGCTCGACGTCACCGACAGCTACCACGACATCCCCTCCTCCATCCCGCTCCCGGTCACCTTCATAAAGGAGGTCTCCAGGGCGATAGACGTAAAGGGCGGCTATCAGATGGCCCTCATAAGCCGGGACCCCATAAACCCGTCGAGCGCACCCGCCGACGAGTTTCAGAACAAGGCCCTCGACAGCTTCCACAACGGGGACGGCGCCATGTACTACAGCTTCGAGCGGGTCGCCGGCAAGGAGTCCGTCCGCTACATGGTCCCCGACATCGCCACCTCCGAGACCTGCGTCGGGTGCCACAACAACCGCCCCGGAGGGGTCACCAGGGACTACGCCATAGGAGACGTCCTCGGGGCCCTCGAGGTGGTGGTGCCCATAGAGAGCGAGATGAAGGTGGCCATGGCCGACGTCTGGCGCTCGATAGCCTACGGTTTCCTCGTCGTACTCACCATGGGGCTCGCCGGTCTCGCCTTCATAAGGCGCGTCGTCACCAACCCGCTCGAGGCCCTCGTCGAGACAACCGACCAGCTCGCCCGGGGCGACCTGAGCGGCGCCTCCGCCGTGGCGACCGACGACGAGATAGGCGACCTCTCCCGCAAGACCAACGAGGTGGTCCGTAACCTCAACTCCATGATAGAGGAGATGAGGAGGGCCTCCACTGAGGCTGCGGACATAACCGCCCGCGTAAGCGAGATGAGCTCGGGCGTGCTCGAGGGGTCGAACGCCCAGGGCGCGAGGCTCGACTCCATCGGCGCCAGCGTGGAGAAGATGAACACGGCCATGTCCGATATAGTCGGCTCCACGGCGCAGCTGGCCGAGTCCCTCGAAAAGGGCTCGACGAGCGTCGGCGAGCTCGGCGCGTCCATAGGCGACGTGGTCGACAGCCTCGAGGCCCTCTTCGTCAGCGTGGAAGAGACCGCCGGCTCCACCCGCGTCATGAGCTTTTCCGTAAAGGAGACGAGCGAGAACATAGAGAGCCTCTCCGGGGCGATCATGCAGGTCTCCTCCTCCATGGCGCAGATAAACGCGAGGACCAGGGAGATAGAGGCCAACGCCGGAGAGGCGGCGAAGTTCGCCGAGGAGGTCATCCGGGACGCCCGGTCCGGCATGGAGTCGGTGGAGTCCACGAGACAGGGCATAGTCAGGATAGACGGCATCACAAGGGAGTCGAGCGTCATCATATCGAGCCTCCGCGAGAGGATACGGGAGATAGGCAAGATCCTCGACGTCATACGGGACGTCTCCGAGGAGACGAACCTCCTGGCGCTCAACGCGGCCATAATCGCGGCCCGCACCGGCGAGGAGGGAAAGAGCTTCGCCGTCGTGGCCAACGAGATAAGGGACCTGGCCGAGCGGACCTCCACGTCCGCCAAGGAGGTCTCGGAGATAATACAGGCCGTGGAGGTGGAATCCGACCGAGCCGGCAAGGCCATGGAGAGGGGCTTTGAGAGCGTGGAGGAGGTGGTCAGGCTCTCACAGGAGGCCGCCGTGGAGCTCAAGCAGATAGTCGACAGCGCCCGGAGGTCCGCCACGAGCTCGCGCGACATCGCTCGCGCCGCGGCCGGACAGGCGAGCGAGTCCCGCATGGTGGCCGAGTCCACGGAGCGGGTGGCCGAGATGACCGCCCGCATAGTGAACGCCACCAGGGAGCAGGCGAGGGGGAGCGAGCTCATAAACAAGGCCTCGGAGAGGATGGCCGTGATCGCCGAGAAGGTCAAGGACTCGGGCCAAAGCCAGGTGGAGAGCGTCAAGACGATAACCAGGACCGTCGAGGACGTGAACAACCTGGTGAGGCACATAAACAACGTGGTAAGGGAGCAGGGCCGCAACACCTCAAGGGTCCTCGAGGCCATAGCCGCCGTAAGAAGGGTGAGCATGGATAACATCGAGAAGGCCGTTGATACGGAAAAGGCCGTCCTTGAGCTCACCGAGCTCAACCGCGCCCTCACGGAGAGTGTGAGGAAATTCAAGCTGAAGAGGTAACTCCCTTGAAAAGCGGCGAAAATGCCTGGTCCCGGGGGGCGCGGATTTTATGTTGCATGGAGCGGGTTAATCCAATATAATGGTTTAAAATCGTCCGTCTTTACGGGCGTTTTTCCTGCGAGACGTCCCGGCCAGATACGTGTCAGTGCGGCCCTTTTATCCGGCTTAACGGCGCCGAGCCTCCATCGCGAGGCGGTCTGCATCGGTCCGGATAGGGGGTGTTTTTATCTCCCCCCTGCCGGTCGGCCGTGGGGCGCAAGCGGCCCGACGGGGTTCATCCCCGCAGGCGGGCGAGAGTGGCGGAACTGGCAGACGCGCCAGACTTAGGATCTGGTGGTTTAACCGTGGGGGTTCGACTCCCCCCTCTCGCACCAGGTTGAAATACATGAAAAAACATCATACAGGGGACAGGTGAAATGACGAATACGAAGACCAGCTACAGCGTAAAGGTAACCTCGGTCAGCGCGGTCAGGAAGCAACTCGACATAACCGTGCCGGCTGACGTGGTAAAGGAGGAGCTCAAGGCCGTGTACAAGGCCGTAAAGTCCAGCGCTGCCATACCAGGTTTCAGGAAGGGGGCCATTCCGGAAAACGTCCTGAAGGCACGTTTCGGCGACCAGGTCAACGAGGACGTTACGGCGAGGCTCATAGAGGGCTCCTACGGCCCCTCGCTCCAGGAGGCGGGGTTCGCGCCCCTCGGGCACCCCGAGATAGACGTGCGGACCGGCGAGCCGGACGGCTCCGCGGACTTCGTCTACAGGGCGACCATAGAGATAAATCCGAAGATAGAGATTGAAGGCTACCTGGGGATGGAACTCGCCGAAGAAAGTACTGAAGTTTCCGACAAAGAGGTCGAAGAAGGACTAAACAGGCTCAGGGAAAGCCGGGGAAGCTACGAGGACGTAGACCGCCCGGCGGGCCCTGAGGACCTCGTCGTTATCGACTTCGAGGCATCCGTGGACGGAAAGGTCCTCGACAAAGGCCGGATAAAAGAATTCCCCCTTATAATAGGAAAGGTCACCCCGTTGCCGGGCATGGACGAGGCCCTCAAGGGCGCTTCCAAGGGCGACAAGGTGGAGACGACCTCAAGCTTTCCCGCAAACTACAGCGAGGGGGGCCTTGCCGGCAAGGAGCCCCTCGTCAAGATGAAGGTCAAGACCGTAAAGGAATTGAAGCTCCCGGCCCTCGACGATGAGTTCGCCAAGGACCTCGAGGCCGACACGCTCGAGCAGCTCAGGGAAAAGATAAGGACGGACCTGAAGTCCGTAAAGGTGAGCAACGAGAGGGAGAGGCTCAAGCACGCCATACTCACCACGCTCATAGAAAAGCACGAGATCGAGGTGCCCGAGTCCCTCGAGAAGAAGTACCTCGGCATGATACTCAACAAGGCGGTTGAGAACATCCGGGCCGGCAAGCCGAACCCGGGGGACGCCAACTTGAGCATCGACCAGCTCAGGGAGAGATACCGGCCCATGGCCGTACGGAGCGTCAAGGAGGACGTCATCCTCGACTCCATATCCGAGAAGGAGGACGTCTCGGTCACGCCGGCCGAGCTCGAAGAGGCCGTAAGGCACCTCGCCGACTCCAGGGGGATATCCTTCGACGCCCTCATGGGACGCATCGAGAAAGAGGGCGCCCTCGAGGTCATAAAGGACGGCATAAGGCACGAGAAGGTCTTCGAGATAATCCTCGCCGCGAGCAAGGGCGGCGAGAAGTGGGCGCGCTCCAGCCCGGCCGCCGACAGGGCGGGCAAGGGCGGCGGCAAGGAGACGGAGGCCGAGGCCGCGCCCAAAGGGGCGGAACCCGCCGGCGAATAAGACCCGCCGGACCTCTGCCGCGGTCCGCGCCGACGCAGGGCGGCGGATGTTGCGGGGGCGGTATGCCCCCCGTTGGTAATAACTAAAAAAAATACCGGAGGAACAGCATGTTGATCCCGATGGTCGTCGAGCAGACCGGCAGAGGGGAGAGGGCCTACGACATCTACTCGAGGCTCCTTAAGGACAGGATCGTCTTCCTCGGGAGCCAGGTCGACGACAACGTGGCCAACCTCATAATAGCCCAGTTCCTCTTCCTCGAGTCCGAAGACCCGGAGAAGGACATACACCTCTATATCAACTCCCCCGGTGGCCTGGTGAGCGCCGGGCTCGCCATCTACGACACCATGCAGTACGTAAAACCCGACGTCTCGACCATCTGCATAGGCCAGGCCGCCAGCATGGGGGCCCTTCTGCTCGCAGGCGGGGCCGCGGGCAAGCGCTTCGGGCTGCCCAACTCCCGGATACTCATCCACCAGCCGCTGGGCGGGGCCCAGGGGCAGGCCACCGAGATAGACATCCAGGCCAAGGAGATCCTCCGCATAAGGGAGGTCCTCACCAACATACTCGCCAAGCACACCAAGCAGCCCTTCGACAGGATACACGGGGATACGGAGAGGGATTTTTATATGAGTGGCTCGGAAGCCACGGAATATGGTATAATTGATAAAGTAATAGAAAAGCGTCCCCAGAGCGAGAGCGCCCAGCACGAAAAGGACGATTAGCCCCGGGTGCGGGGTCCCGGCGCCGGACCCCTTTACGGGCGGCGCGGGAGACGCGTAAGGGCCGGTTGGGGCTCCATTAACCGGCATGGCTTATAAGAGTTCCACTGAGTCGGAGGAATACAGATGACGAACAAGAAAGGCGGCGGATACCTTACCTGCAGCTTCTGCAGCAAGGGTCAGGACGAGGTAAGGAAGCTCGTGGCCGGGCCGATGGTCTATATCTGCGACGAGTGCATCGAGCTCTGCAACGACATCATCGCCGAGGAGTACGAAAAAGAGGATCTCAAGAGGCGCGAGCACACCATACCGAAGCCCATGGAGATAAAGAAGACCCTCGACGAGTACGTAATCGGCCAGGAGTACGCCAAGAAGGTCCTCGCCGTCGCCGTCCATAACCACTATAAGAGGATAGAGTCCAGGGTAAGCGTCGGGCACGTGGAGCTCCAGAAGTCCAACATCCTGCTGGTGGGACCCACCGGCTCGGGCAAGACGCTGCTCGCCCAGACGCTCGCCAAGATACTCAACGTCCCCTTCACCATAGCCGACGCCACGACGCTGACCGAAGCCGGCTACGTGGGCGAGGACGTGGAGAACATCATACTGAGCCTCCTGCAGAACGCAGAGTACGACATCGAGCGTTGCCAGAAGGGCATCGTCTACATAGACGAGATAGACAAGATATCCCGCAAGTCCGACAGCCCCTCGATAACACGCGATGTCTCTGGCGAGGGTGTCCAGCAGGCCCTCCTCAAGATAATGGAGGGCACAATAGCCAACGTCCCCCCAAAGGGCGGGCGCAAGCACCCCCAGCAGGAGTTCCTGCAGGTGGACACCACGAACATCCTCTTCATCTCCGGAGGGGCCTTCGTGGGCCTCGAGGACATCATCATGCAGAGGGTCGGAAAGCGCAAGGTGGGCTTCAACCTCTCCGAGAAGGAGAGGAAGAAGGTCGTCAAGCACGGGGACCAGAACATCTACAGGGAGGTGAACCCCGAGGACTTCCTCAAGTATGGCCTCATACCCGAGTTCATGGGCCGCGTCCCGGTGGTGGCCGTCCTCGACGAGCTGAGCGAGCACGACCTCGTGCGCATACTCACCGAGCCCAGAAACGCCATCAGCAAGCAGTACCAGAAGCTCTTCGAGTTCGAGAACGTCCAGTTGAAGTTCACCGACGGGGCGCTGTCGGCGGTGGCCAGGGAGTCCATGCGCAGGAAGGCCGGCGCCAGGGGCCTCAGGGCCATACTCGAAAACGTGATGCTCGACACCATGTACGAGCTGCCGAGCCAGACGAACATCAAGGAGTGCATCGTCAACGAGGACGTAATCCTTGATAAGGCGGAACCCATAATCGTCTACGGCGACCAGGCCGAGACCGCCTGACGCCGGAGGCACCCAAATGCCGCTGCTCTTTTCCGATGATAAAGGGGGTAACAGCTTGAACAAGGACAAAATGGTAGTCCCGTTAATCCCTCTGAGGGATATAATCATATTTCCATACATGGTGGTGCCGCTCTTCGTGGGCAGGGAGAAGTCCATAAAGGCTCTCGAAAGCGCCATGGAGGGGGATAAGTCCATCTTCCTCGCCGCGCAGAAGAAGGCCAAGACCGAGGACCCGGGCCCCGACGACATCTACGAGGTCGGCACTCTCGGCACCATACTCCAGCTCTTGAGGCTCCCCGACGGCACGGTGAAGGTGCTCGTAGAGGGCAAGCGCAGGGCGAGGATAAGCGAATACGTCTCCGTGGACGACTGCTTCATGGCCGTCGTCGACGAGGTGGTGGAGCCCGTCGAGGACGACGCGGAGACCGAGGCCCTCATAAGGTCGACCGTTAAGTCCTTCGAGAACTACGTCAAGTTCAACAAGCGCGTGCCCCCGGAGATGATAATGAGTGTCTCCTCCATCGAGGACCCGGGCCGCCTTGCGGACACCATCGCCAGCCACCTCACCGTCAAGCTCGAGGACAAGCAGGACCTCCTCGGCATCTTCAGCCCGGCGAAACGCCTCGAGCGGCTCTACTCCATCATGGAGGGAGAAATCGAGATACTCGAGGTGGAGCAGAAGATACGCCAGCGCGTCAAGCGCCAGATGGAGAAGACGCAGAAGGAGTACTACCTCTCCGAGCAGATGAAGGCCATCCAGAAGGAGCTCGGCGAGAAGGACGACTTCAAGGGCGAGATATCCGAGTTCGAGGAGAAGATAAAGACCAAGAAGATGAGCAAGGAGGCCGCGAAAAAGGCCAAACAGGAGATCAAGAAGCTCAAGATGATGAGCCCCATGAGCGCCGAGGCCACGGTCTCGAGGAACTACATCGACTGGCTGCTCGGTCTCCCCTGGGACAACTCCACCGAGGAGAACAGGGACATAGAAGAGGCCGAGAAGGTCCTCGAGGCGGAGCACCACGGGCTCAAGACCGTGAAGGAGAGGATCATAGACTACCTCGCCGTACGCGGCCTGGTCGACGAGATGAAGGGGCCCATACTCTGCCTCGTAGGCCCCCCAGGCGTGGGTAAGACCTCTCTTGCCAAGTCCATAGCGCACGCCACGGGCCGCAACTTCGTCCGCCTCTCCCTCGGGGGGGTCAAGGACGAGGCCGAGGTGCGCGGCCACAGGCGCACCTACATCGGCTCCATGCCCGGCAAGATTATCCAGTCGCTCAAGAAGGCCGGCTCGAACAACCCGGTCTTCCTCCTCGACGAGGTCGACAAGATGAGCCACGACTTCAGGGGCGACCCGGCCAGCGCGCTCCTCGAGGTGCTCGACCCGGAGCAGAACCATACCTTCAACGACCACTATCTCGACTGCGACTACGACCTGTCGAAGATAATGTTCATAACCACGGCCAACTCCATGCAGGGCATACCCTATCCTCTGCTCGACAGGATGGAGATAATCCGCATACCGGGGTACACGGAGCTCGAAAAGCTCCGTATCGCCGAAAGGTTCCTCATACCGAAACAGTTGAAGGTCCACGGCCTCACCGAAGGCAACCTGGTCTTCAAGAAGAACTGCATCCTCCGCATCATCCGCCACTACACAAAGGAGGCCGGGGTAAGGAACCTCGAACGCCAGATAGCCACCATCTGCAGGAAGGCGGCTAAAGAGGTGCTCAAGCACGGCAGGGACTGGCGAGTGAGGGTCTCGGCCGCGGTCATCTCCAGGTACCTCGGGGTGGCCCAGTACCGTTACGGCGCCCGTGAGGAGAACGACGAGGTAGGGTTGGCCACCGGGCTCGCCTGGACCGAAGCGGGAGGCGAGTTGCTCGACACCGAGGTGGCGATAGTCCCGGGCAAGGGCAAGCTCATCATAACCGGAAAGCTCGGGGACGTCATGCAGGAGTCCGCGCAGGCGGCCATGACATACATCCGCAGCCGCGCCGCCGAGCTCGGCCTCGCAAAGGACTTCTACCAGAAGATAGACATACACATCCACGTGCCCGAGGGCGCCATCCCCAAGGACGGCCCCTCGGCTGGGATCACCATGGCCACTGCCATAGCCTCGGCCCTGACGAGGATACCCGTGAAAAAGAGCGTATCCATGACCGGCGAAATAACCCTCAGGGGCAAGGTGCTCCCCATAGGGGGGCTGAAGGAAAAGCTTCTCGCCGCGCACAGGGTGGGCATACCAAAGGCCATCATACCGAAGGACAACGAGAAGGACTTGAAGGAGATCCCGCCCCAGGTCCTCAAGAAGGTCAAGCCCGTGCTCGTCGAGCACATGGACCAGGTCCTCGTCGAGGCCCTCAATGCGAGGTCCCCCGAGGAGATATTCAAGGGCAGGCCCGACGAAAAGGACGATAAGCACACCGTTGCGGGCGCCACCGTCACCGGCGACACCGTAATAAGGCACTGACAGGGGCCGGGGGGGGGCGATGGGGCTGAGGGGGTCGGCCTGGGGGCTCGAAGGGGCGAGGATTCAGGGGGGGGCGAATGGCGCTCGCGGGCGCCGGGGGGGGCTGGGGGGCCGGGGGGCCGGGGCTGAGATTGCTTGATACGTAAGAGGGGGGCCTGAAAGGGCCCCCTCTTTTTGTGGCGTCGTCTCCCGCGTCGGTCTCTCTCTTTAATTTGCTTGACAAGGCGAGGACGCGCTATTAGAATAAAACATTCCCGTCGGGAGCCGGCGGAGAGCGCCGTCTCTCCCCTCCGGGCCGATGAGCTCGACTTTAACGGGCGGGTAGCTCAGTTGGAAGAGCGCTGCCCTTACAAGGCAGAGGTCACAGGTTCGAGCCCTGTTCCGCCTACCATTTCAGAGTCCAGGGGCCGGTCGGCCCTTGGACGATTTTTTGCGCAGATGCCCGCATCGCCGGTCGCCGGCGCATGGTCCGTATAGGGAGCCGTAGTTCAGCTTGGTTAGAACGCTGGCCTGTCAAGCCAGAGGTCGCGGGTTCGAGTCCCGTCGGCTCCGCCAGTATCGCAAGAGGGGCAAGCTTTTGGCTTGCCCCTCTTGGTTTTTGCCGGCCCCTTGCTTCGCCTCCCTGTCGTCCTCCCACTCCCCCCTCCAGGGGCTCTCAACTCCACCCCATACCGAGATGGAAAGGCCGCGAGAGTTATGCTAATATCCGGCCATGGGAGACAATACCGGCGACAGGGCAAAGGGGCTCATCGAATACCACAACAGGACCAAGCACCATCCCCGCCGCTACGCGGCCTCCCCCGGTGGGCTCGACTGGTCCAACCAGCCCGACCCCTTCAGGAGGTACTCGGGCACGGACGTCCTCCAGTTGCCGCTCCTGGCGAGCGACCCGGCCCTCCCCTACGGCCGCCTCTTCGACCGCGCCGGCATCGAACCCGCCCCGTTCACCGTCGAGCGCATAGCGGCCTTGCTGGAGCTCTCCCTCGGCCTTTCGGCCTGGAAGTCCTACGGGGGCAGTTCCTGGGCGCTCAGGATGAACCCGTCGAGCGGCAACCTCCACCCCACCGAGGGCTACGTCGTACTGCCCCCGTCGGCCGCAGGCGGCGTTTTCCACTACAACCCCTATCTGCACGCCCTCGAGGCGCGCGCCTCCTTCGGCGAGCCCTTCTGGTCCGCCGTAAGGGCCCGCCTCGGGACCGACGGCTTCCTCGCTGGCCTCTCTTCCATCTACTGGCGCGAGTCCTGGAAGTACGGAGAGAGGGCCTTCAGGTACTGTAACCTCGACCTCGGTCACGCCATCGCCGCCCTGAGCCTTTCCGCGGCCCTGCTGGGCTGGCGGGTGACCTGTCTGGAGAGCCTCGCGAGCGGGGACGTCTCCACCGTTCTCGGCTTCGACAGGACAAGGTGGAGGGAACTCGAGGCCGAGGACCCGGAGTGCCTCCTCCTCGTCCACCGCGCGGACGAGGACCCGGTGGCCGGGTTCGACCCCGAAGATGTAGTAAAACCCTTCGCGGCCCTCGCCTTCTCCGGCGTCCCGGAGCCTCTGAGCCCCGGCCACGTGGACTGGGAGGTCATATACCGCGCGGCCGAGCTTTCGGAGAAGCCCCGGACACCCGCTCCCCCTCCGGGGCCGCCCGCCTCTGCGCCGCCACTTTACGCGCCGGGGCCCCCGGAAGCCGCGTCGGCCGCGGCCGTAATCAGAAAGAGGAGAAGCGGGCAGGCCTACGACGGCGCAGCCCACATGGCTATGGTGGATTTTCTCGCCATGCTCGCAAGGACCTCGCCAGTGGCCGGGCGGGCGCCCTTTGACGCCGGCTTCCACCGGAGCAACATACACCTCCTTGTTTTCGTCCACCGCGTCACCGGGCTCGCCCCCGGCCTCTACATCTTCCTGCGCGGCGATGACAGGGAGAGGGAGAGGGCCCTGGAGAGGCTCAAGAGAGACCTCCACCCGGGGTTCTCATGGGCCCCTGCCGCGCCCGAAAGGCCGGAGGTCCCCCTCCATCTCCTCGAGGAGGGGGACGTGACCGGGCTTGCCAGGTCCCTTTCGTGCAACCAGGAGATAGCCGGTGACGGGGCCTTTTCCATGGGCATGCTCGCCGCCTTCAGGGAGAATATAGAGAAGGCCCCCTACATGTACCGCCGCCTCCACTGGGAGGCCGGGATGATAGGCCAGGTGCTCTACCTCGAATCCGAGGCCCGGGGCTTTGGCGGCACGGGCATAGGGTGCTTTTTCGACGACATGGTCCACGAGGGCCTCGGCCTTGCCGACGACTCCTTCCAGACCATCTACCACTTTACCGTGGGCGCGCCTCTAATCGACGGGCGCATAACGACCCTGCCCCCCTACCACCACCTCGGGCGCGGGTCGCCCGGGGCCGGCCGGTGAGCACGGGCCTTTTATGCCTTGACTTTACCCCCTTCTGCTGGGATAATATTACGGTCGTTGGTCGGCTAACTAACTATATTTGAATGCTTTTTGGCCTTTTTCCCGCGTCCCGGCCTTGCCCCGGGACCCTCGCTCCCCCCGGCGTCTCCTATGATCCAGTTGTTCCATATCTCAAAGACCTACGACGGGTCCACGAGGGCCCTCGACGACGTCACCCTGAAGATAGACAAGGGCGAGTTCGTCTTCATCACCGGCCCTTCCGGGGCGGGCAAGTCCACCCTTTTAAGCGTAATGTTCGGCTCGGAGCCCCCCACGGAGGGGCAGATGATAATAGACGGCAGGAACTACTCCAAGATCCCGGACCGGGAGATACCGCACCTCAGAAGGAGGATAGGCTTCGTCTTCCAGGACTTCAAGCTCCTCGCCGGCTCGACCGTCTACGACAACGTGGCCCTTTCGCTTCGGGTCATGGGCGTGCCCCCCTCGGAGGTGAGAAGACGGGTGACTCGGATGCTCAGATACGTCAAGCTTCAGCACAGGGCGAACTTCAAGCCGCTGCAGATATCCGGCGGGGAGCAGCAGAGGGTGGCCATAGCGAGGGCCCTGGTAAAGGAGCCGGCCATCATACTCGCCGACGAGCCCACGGGCAACCTCGACCCTGACCTGAGCCACCAGATAATAGAGCTCTTCAAGGAGGTGAACTCCAGGGGCACGACCGTGGTCGTCGCCACCCACGACAAGGGCCTCCTTGAGAAGTTCGGCAGGCGCAAGCTCCGGCTCGAAAGCGGGAGGGTCGCCTCCTGATGCCGCTCTCGGGGAGAAGGGACTCGCGCCTGACCGGCGGCAGGGGCGCCAACCTCGCATACGTCTTCTCGGACGCGATGCGTTCGCTCCGGCATAACAGCTCCTCCACGGTCTTCACGTCCATAACGCTCGGCTTCGCCCTCGCCATCTTCTCCCTGTTTTTCCTTGTCTTTACCAACCTTAATGGTATGATTTACCGGTGGGGCGAAAAGACCCACGTCATCGCCTACGTCAAGGACTCGCATGCCGCCGGCCCCGGGGTCTTCAAGAAGACCCTCGGCGCCATACCCGGGGTCAAGACGTGGAAGTTCATCTCCAGCAACGCCGCCTTCGAGGAGCTCCGCGCCGGGCTCACGGGCCATGAGGCCATACTCGAGGGCGTCGACCCCGGGGCGCTGCCCGCTTCCGTGGAGATAACCCTCGACGAGGGGTACCTGAGCGGAGAGGGCCTCAAGGCGGTCGTGGCCTCGGTCGGCGGGCTCGACTGGGTGGAGGAGGTCACCTACTCCAGGGAGTGGGTGGAGAGGTTCGCCTCCTTCGTGGGCTTCATGGAGCTCGCCGCCCTCATCGTCGGCACCTTCCTCGCCGCGGCCACCCTCTTTATCATCTCCAACACCATAAGGCTCACGGTCTATGCCAGACGAGAAGAGATAGAGATAATGAGACTCGTGGGCGCCTCGGACGCTTTCATAAAGTTACCCTTCTTCATCGAGGGGGTGGTCCAGGGCGTAATAGGCGGGGTCCTCGCCCTGGGCCTCCTTGCGGCCGGCAGGGTCTTGATCGCGGCGAAGATACCGCCCTATCTCGGCTTCGCCCTGGACCTGCCGGTATCCATGCCCCTGTTCCTCGCCGTCCTCGTGGGGGCCGGTATAACCCTCGGCGTGGCCGGGAGCTTCATCTCCATGGCCCGGTTCCTCAAGGTCTGAGGCCATGGGCGTCTCCGGCGGGAAAGGGCCAGCCCCTTCGATGCGCCTCCTGGTCCAGGCGCTCGCCGTGCTCCTGTTGCTCGTGGTCCCGGTCTTTCTTCCCGCCCCCGCCTGGTGCGGGGACGAGCCGCGCCACCGCAGCGTTACGGGAAAGAAAAAGGAGCTCGAGGACGTAAGGAAGAGGATAAGGGAAGAGAAG
>JBHHVK010000027.1:0-15206 GCA_046754205.1 Thermodesulfobacteriota bacterium | reverse complement strand
GGTCGACCCCATCGAGGACCTTCTTGTCCTTGAAGCTTTTTTTCAAGCCCTCAATCTTGATCATACAAGCCCGATGCCTCAAAGGTCATGACATAAGCGAGGTCAGCACGTAGTCGGAGGAGAGTATGAGTATGCTCGCCATGACGACGCTGTTGGTGGCGGCCCGTCCCACGCCGGCCGCTCCCCCCGAGGCGTTGTACCCGTTGTAGCACGCCACGAGCGTTGTTATGAGCCCGAAGAAACAGGCCTTGGTCAGCCCCATGAATATGTCGTCCACAGTGACGAAGTCGATGGTCCGGCCGATGTAGACGCCCGAGTTTATGCCGAGCATCTTGACCCCGATGAAGTATCCGCCGATAACGCCCACGAAGTCGGTGACTATGGTGAGGGCCGGGAACATCAATATCCCGGCTATGATCCTCGGGGTGACGAGGTGCTTGACGGGGTTGACGGCCATGGTAAAGAGCGCGTCTATCTGCTCGGTGACCTTCATGGTGCCGAGCTCCGTGGCCATCGCGCTGCCGGCGCGGCCGGTGACCATGAGTCCCGTGAGCACGGGGCCGAGTTCCCTGGCCATTGAGAGCGCCACCGTGGGCCCCACCATGGACTCGGCGCCGAACCTCTTCAGCGCGTTGTAGCTCTGAAGCGCCATGACCATGCCGGTAAAGGAGCCGGTTAGGATGACGACGAAGAGCGACTGGACGCCCACGAACTCCATCTGCTTGAAGATGTTCCTGAGCTTTACCGGGGGGACGATGGCGAAGGTGGCGGCCTTGAAGAGCATCATGGCCATCCTGCCGGTGCCGTCGACCACGTTCCCGGTCCATCTCCCGAGTCTTTCGAGGTCGCCTCTCATAATGGTAGGAGCATCACAGATACACCCTCGGGACCCGCGGCGAGATGCCGCAGAGTATTTCGTAGGCGATCGTCCCCGCCTTCTCGGCGACCTCATCGACGGTTATGGTCTCGCTGCCCTGGGTCCCTATGATTACGGCCTCGTCGCCGCATACTACCCCCTCTACGTCCGTTACGTCCACCATGGTGAAGTCCATGCAGACGACCCCGGCCACCGGGGCCCTTTGGCCCCTGACGAGCACCTCTCCCGCGCCCAAGAGGCTCCTGGGCAGGCCGTCCCCGTACCCGATCGGGAGCACGGCGATGCGCGACGGCCTGGCGGTTACGAAGGTCCTGCCGTAGCTTACGGGGGCCCCCTCGGGCAGCGCCTTCACCTGTAGTATGCGGGTCTTCACCTCCATTACGGGCCTGAGGACCACGCCGGCCTGGCGGGCCGAGCCGGCCTGGCGGGCCGAGCCGGCCTGGCGGGCCGACGGGTAGGAGCCGTAGAGCATTATGCCCGGCCTTACGAGGCTCAGGCGGCTGGCCGGGACCTCCACGGCGGCCGCGCTGTTGGCGATGCCGACGTCGCCGGGGTCGAGCCCCATTGACCTTATCCTCGCCACGCACTCGCCGAAGATCTCGATCTGATGGAGCGTAAAGGTCTTGTCTTCCGCCTCGGCCTCGGCGAGGTGGCTCAACACCCCCTCGAGGCGAAGCCCCTTGAGGGTCCTGAACTCTTCGAAAAAAGCGGTGAGTGAATCGGGGAGGAGCCCGAGGCGTCCCATGCCGGTGTCTATCTTGACGTGGACCGGCTTTACCACCCCGGCCGAGCGGGCCGCGGCGTCGACGGCCCTTGCGGCGGCCGTGTCGAAGACCACGGGGGTGAGGTCACCGCGGACGGCGGCTTCCGCCTGGTCGGGGTAGACCCCGCCGAGGACGACGACGGGGACGGCTATTCCAGCCTCCCTGAGACGGAGCCCCTCCTCCACAAGGGCCACACCGAGGTACTCGCACCCGAGGGAGGCGAGCACCCGGGAGACCTCCACGTCCCCGTGTCCGTAGGCGTCGGCCTTGACCACGGCCATCACCTTGACTTCAGTCCCGACGAGCCTTTTAAGCTCCTTGAAGTTGTGGCTGAGAGCGCCGGTGTCCACCACCGCGGCGGTGGGCCGGCCGTGGCGCTTTCGAGCGCCCGCACCCCGCCCCCCACGGTCTGGCGAATTTTTCAAATGGCTCAAGCCCCCCTCCGTGTAAAAAAGAACTCGGTGGTTCCGGGACAATATAACACCCCCGGCGCCTTGTGACAAGCCTAACGGAGAGGCGGCGGGGGGGGGCATCGGTCGATCATTTTTTCGGACTCGGGGCCCTTTCGGCGTGGCGCCGGAAAAGAGGGGGGAAATAAACCGACGGGGGCTTCCATCTAAGGATTTGGCTGAGGAACAGGCCGGGAAGAGGGCATGGAAAAGGGGCCAGGAAACCGGGCCGCCGGGGTTCCGGCGGCCCGGTCGAGGCCATAGAGTTGGCTTGCCTTCGGCTTAGACGAAGGGGTTGGCGAAGAGCAGTATGAGCGCGATGACGAGGGCGTAGATGGCGAGAGACTCCATCATGGCGAGACCGACGAGCATCGTGGTAAGTATCTTTCCCGATGCCCCCGGGTTCCTCGCTATACCTTCGACGGCGCCCCTGACGGCGTTACCCTGACCGATGCCGGGGCCGAAGGCGCCGAGGCCCATGCCAAGGCCGGCGGCTATGAAGAGCGCCGCTATGGCCAGGCTCCCGCCATTCGCTCCACCGGCGGCCTCTTCGGCGGCAAAGGCCGCGGTAGACGAGAAGAGGACGACAAGCGTGATTATTCCACTCATTATTGCTTTCATTTATCTTTCACCTCCTGAGAATGTATGCTCTATTTTTACGCCTCAAGTGCGATTGAGCCTGCGATAAGCCTGACGGGGCCGTGCGCTTCACCCCGGTCCCAACCCTGAACCCGCTCCCCCGTTACCCCCCCCCATCGCCCCCTGCACCCTTGAACCCCCTCGACCCCGTTAATCATCCCACCTGCCCCGTCAGCCCCCTGGTTACCCCCCTCGGCCCCGTTAATCATCCCACCTGCCCCGTCAGCCCCCTGTTGCCCCCCTTAACCGGCCCCCTTTAGTGGGCCTCCTCGAGAGCGCCCCCGATGTACATCATCGAAAGGAGCGCGAAGATGAAGGCCTGGATGAAGATCACCAGGATGCCGAGCACCGTCGTGAGCGCCAGGAGCGGGTAGGCTATGGGCATAAGGAGCAGCAGGACGCCCACGATCTGCTCATGGCCCATGATGTTGCCGAACAGACGGAGCGAGAGAGACACGGGCCTTGCGAAGTGGCCTATTATCTCTATGGGTATCATCAGCGGGGCGAGCCACCAGACCGGCCCCATGAAGTGCTTGACGTACTTTATCCCGTGCTCCTTGAACCCTATTACGTGCGTTGCCACGAAGACTATGAGCGCGAGGGCCAGGGTGGTGTTGAGGTTCGCCGTCGGCGGAAAGAGCCCCGGTATCATGCCGAGGACGTTGCAGACGAATATGAAGACGGCGAAGGTCATTATGAAGGGGAAGTATTTTTTCCCCTTCGGCCCCATGGTCTCGTCTACCATGTTCATGAAGGCGTCCACCACTATCTCGACGATGGACTGGGTCTTGCCCGGCACCATCTTGAGCCTTCCGCCCATCATGAAGGCGAACAGGGCGAGGACGATGACCACGTAGATCATGAAGATGGTCTGGACCTCGAGTCCGAATGTCGGCAGTATCACATCGTGCATCTGTTAAGAAGCCTCCTTCTTGGCCGCTATTATGAGGACCGCTATGGTGGCGGCCAGCGACGCGGAAAGTCCTATCAGCATGGGCACCGGGCTTATTGAGGCCTTTACGATGAGCGCCATGAAGACCAGCGCCGTTATGACGAACCGCAGGTAATACCTTACGGCCACGAACCTGGCGACCTTCTCCCTGGGCACCGTAAGGCCCTTTCCGGCGATGCCGAAGAGCCAGAAGATGTTGACCGCGCCGATGACGAACCCGACGGCGTAGCCCACGGCCGCGGGGCGCCCGAACCAGAAGCTGACCCCGACGCCCACGAGAAAGGCGGCGAGGTTCCCCGCCAGGGCGCTTTTGAGGAGGCCGCGGGCCGGACCGTGGAAGATGCCCGGCAGACGGCCCGGCGGCCGGGCGGCGCCGGTCCGGCCCTCGCCCCCCCCACCCCCCCCGCCCCCCCCGTCCTCGCCGGCCCCGGGGGGCTTTCCGCTACCGCGGTCCGTCATTATCGTTCTTGAAACCGTATCTCTTCGCCGTGCGATATATGTTCCTGAACCCAGCGGCGATGCCAAAAAGGAGAAAGATTATCGTAAACCACGGCTTTGTGGAGAAGTACCTGTCAAGGTAGATGCCGATGAGCAGCCCGATGAAGGTGGAGACGACCATGGAGGTGCCCATGGAGACGAGATATCCTAGGGCCTTGATGGCCCCCGGCTCCCTGCCCTTATCGCCGTTGTCTCCCCTTTTCTCCTCTCCGGCCATAGAACCCGTGTTCGTCCGGGGAGGCGCATGCATGACCCGGGGCCGCTATCGCAGATATGGGGCGCCGGGTAAACCCGGACCACCAAAAAGCCCCTGGGGCGCACATGTAACCCGGGGCCGCTCTTGCAAATATGGGCCGCCCGCATGAAGATGGGCCGCCCGGGTAAATTTGTTGAATTTTATAAGGTTGGCGGTTGCGGCTGAAGAGCCGCAACGCCGATGAAAATTAACATACGAGGGTGTCGAAAGTCAAATATAAAATTTCCCCGGGCAAAGCAGGCGCGAAAGGGTCACTTCTCCGCTCCCGGCCGCGGGCCGCGCCGAGCGCCTCCAAGGTCGCCTATGACGAGACCGACGGCGACGATCGCCGCGATGGCCGCGGTCTCGGCCCTCAAGACCCTTGGGCCCAGACCGGCGGGCAGAAAGCCCTGTTTTTCCGCCATACGGGCCTCGCTATCGGTCAGGCCCCCCTCGGGGCCGACGAGGAGGACGGCCTCGCCGGCCTGGCAGGCCTCGCCGGCCTGGCAGGCCTCGCCGGCGCGTGGGCGGCCGTGGCGGCGGGCGAGGGCCTCGTTCAGGCCCTCGGGGGAGCCGCTCTCCATGAAGACGAGCTTCAGGGCTTCGGGGGAGGTCTCCGTTGAAAGGGCCGTATCGAGGCCCGGCAGGACGGATACCTCGGGCACCACGGCGCGGCCGCACTGCTTGGCCGCCTCTACGGCCACGCGCCTGAGCCTGGCGAGCCTGTTGTCAAGCCCCCGGCGCGGCGCGCCCTCCCCCGCCACCGACCGGGAGGCGGGAAAAAAGACCATTGAAAAGACGCCGAGCTCGACCGCTTTTTGAACGATGAGCTCGGGTTTGGAGCCCTTTACGAGCCCCTGGAGGAGGGTTATCCTTACGGGGCTCTCGGGCGCGGGAGATGCCGGCCCCCCCAGGGCCACCCTGGCGCTGGCCCTGTCCACGGACTCGACGACGCCAGTGAGCTCAACCCCCCGTCCGTTGAAGACGGCGACCTCGGCCCCGGGGGCGAGCCGCAGGACCTTTTTGAGGTGAACGAGCTCCGCGCCCGTGATGTCCACGGCCCTGGAGTCTTCGGTCATCTCCTCTACGAAGAACCTTCTCATGTTACGACCCGGGGTCCTTTTCGAATATCATGGCGGCCCAGCCGCTTGAAGTCAGGGTCTTTACGCGCCTGAGCCCCAGGGCCCCGTAGGCCGCACCGACCCTTTCCGCCTCACCGTCGAGAATGCCCGATAGGACGAGCCGGCCTCCGGGCCTGACCTTCCTGAAGAGCGCCGGAGCAAGGCGCAGGAGCTCGCCGGAGAGGATGTTAGCGGCAACGAGGGAGAAGCGGCCCCTTACGCGCTCGGCGGGCAGCGAGCTTATCGTTACCCTGGCCCCGTTTTTACGGACGTTGGCGCGCGCCACCCTGAGCGCCACGGGGTCTATGTCGACCCCCACGGCCCTGACCGCTCCGAGCTTTACCGCGGCTATGGCGAGCACGCCCGTGCCGCAGCCCACGTCGAGGACCTCGCCGGCAGGCGCCCGCCCCCCCCCGTGGAGTATCCTCATGATGGCCCTCAGGCAGAGCTTCGTTGTGGCGTGCGTGCCCGTGCCGAAGGCCATGGACGGGTCTATTATGACCTCTATGGTCCCTGGCCCCGGGCGGGCTCGGCTCCAGGCGGGTTTTATCAGGAGCGTCCTTCCATGGGCCGAGACCCTTACGGGCCGAAGCCCCGCCCTCCACTTCACGGACCAATCGACGTCGACGTATGTGGAGACGGTAAAGGACCAGCCGAGAGGGGAGAGTTTCGCAGAGAGGCCTTCGAGCTCCGCTCCGGCGGCTTCAGGCAGATAGGCCGTAAGCTCTGCCTCGCCGCCCCGGCCGCCCGCGGACGGCTCGACCTCTTCGGCGGGGCTCGCGGCAAGGACGACGTCCCCGGCGGGCCTCGTGAACCCCTCGGAGACCCCGGGGCTCCCGGCCTCGATGAACAGGGCCGACGCTATGTCCCCGGAGGCGGCGGGCCCTGTGGCGCGGAGCTCTATCCAGGTTTTTGGACGGGCTGAACCCATTGATTTCACGGATGGAAGGCGGACGGAAGCCGGAGCGGCGGCGGCCCTGGTTTAAGACCTCATGTTGATGAACTGGAGCGGGAGGCCGAGGTCGCGGGCCTTCAAGGCCTGTATGACCGCCTGGAGGTCGTCTATCTTCTTGCCGGTGACCCTCACCTGGTCGCCCTGAATCTGGCCCTGCACCTTGAGCTTCAGCTCCTTTATGAGCTTGTTTATCTCCTTGCCCTTGTCCTGCGGTATGCCCTGCCTGAGCTTTATGGTCTGGCGCTTGGTCCCGCCGGAGGCGTCCTCCACGGGGCCGTAGTCGAGGGCCTTGAGGTCCACGCCGCGCTTTACGAGCCTGGCCTGGAGGATGTCTATTACCGCGTTAAGGCGGTTCTCGCTCTCCCCGGAGACCTTCATCTCCCCGGACTTGTCCCATTCGAGCTCGCACCTGGAGCCCTTGAAGTCGTACCTCTGCGACATCTCCCTCCGGGTCTGGTTTACGGCGTTGTCCACCTCCTGAACGTCCACCTTTGAGACGATATCGAAACTCGGCATGGTGAGCTCACCTCCTCTGAGTTCTGAACAGTCCGCCGCCCCGCCCGGCGGGGCGGCGTGGCGTCAATCTATTACGACCGCTCCGGCGGGCGGGACGAAGGAGAAAAGACCGTCCTCCACCGGCACGTTCGTGGCGATGTCGCGGAAGGTCACCTTCGTGGTGTTGCCGAAGAGGTCCTCGGTAGTGGTCGAGACCACGAGGAACGTCTTCTTGTCGACCTCCATGGAGAGCCTCTTTATGTTCGACAGGCCCTCTGTCGGGACGAGCCCGAGGATGTAGGTCTCGGGGGACTCGCCATCGAGGGTCACGTCAAACTCCTCCGCGAGGCGCCCTACCCCGGAGAGAAAGTCCGTGGCCACCGAACTGGTCACCTCTTCGGCCGGGCGCCGCACGACCTGACCGAGGTCGGCCTGGTAGAGCCAGAAAGTCCGGCCGTCGCTTGTAATCTCATCTCCGGCGGGCTCCCTGTAGACCCACCTCATCTTCCCCGGTTTCTTGAGCGTGACCTCGCCGCTCGATACCTCCGTGGAGCCGAGCCCCCTGGAGAAGACCTCCTGCGTGAACGAGGCGGTAACGGTGGTTATGGACTCGTACCGTTGCTGGACCCTTGCGACCACCTCATCGGCCCCCGGCGCGCCGCCGCCCCCCCCGAGGCCGGGGGCCGCGAGGATGGTCAGGAGCAAGAGGGCCGCAAGGGGCGCGGACGTCGTAAGCGCCGTAGTAACGCGTCTTTTCATATCGAGCGGCAACCCGGGCGCTGGGAGAGGCCCGGTCAGTGGCGGTTTATGAGGACCTCCCTGGGCCGGCTCCCCTGCGATGGGCCGACCACGCCCTCCTTTTCCATCTTCTCGATGATGCGGGCCGCGGTGTTGTAGCCTATCCTGAAGCGTCTCTGGACGTAGGAGGTCGATATCATGTCGAGGGTGGAGGCGAGGTTGACCGCCTCGTCGTACCTCTTGAGGAACTCCGGGTCCGTCTCTTCGCCGTCGTCGGCGCCGGAGTAGGACTCGCTCTCCTCGATGAGGACCCTGTCGTAGACCGGGCTCCCCTGCTTCTTCCAGAAGTCGGTGACCTTCTTTATCTCCGTTTCCGAGACATAGACGCCGTGCACCCTCCGGAGCTTCGACGTCCCCGGCGGGAGGAAGAGCATGTCGCCCTCGCCGAGGAGGGTCTCCGCCCCGCCGGTGTCGAGTATGGTGCGCGAGTCGGTCCTCGATGGGAGCTGGAAGGCGATGCGCGCCGGGAAGTTGGTCTTCACGAGTCCTGTGACCACGTCCACCGACGGCCGTTGCGTGGCCACGAGCAGGTGTATGCCGGCGGCCCTCGCCATCTGCGAGAGCCGCACCAGGCACTCCTCCACGTCCTTTCCGGAGGTCATCATGAGGTCGGCGAGCTCGTCTATGACGACGACGATGTAGGGGAGCCTCGTGTGCTCCTCTTCGGCGGCCTCATGGACCTCTTCGGCTCCGGCCCCGGCTGCGGACTTGTCCCGGTCCGCGGCCTTCTTCGCCCTGCCGGCCGGGCCGGCGGACTCCCCGGCCTCGACTATCTGGTTGTATCTGTCGATGTTGCGCGCCCCCTTCATGGACATGAGCCTGTAGCGGCGGCCCATCTCGCTTACGATGGACTTCAAGGCCCCGGCGGCCTTTTTCGAGTCCGTTATGACAGGGGTTATCAGGTGGGGAATCCCCTCGTAGGCCGATAGCTCTAACATCTTCGGGTCCACCATTACGAAGCGGACGTCCTCCGGGGTGGCCTTGAAGAGGATGGAGAGGATCATGGCGTTTACGGCCACGCTCTTCCCCGTGCCCGTGGCCCCGGCTATGAGCAGATGGGGCATGCGGGCGAAGTCCGTTACGTAGGGCCCCCCGGATATGTCCTGTCCGAGGGCGAGGGACAGGGTGGAGCGGCTCCTGGAGAAGGCCTCGCACTGGAGGAGCTCCCGGAAGTTTATCACGTGCCTCGTGGGGTTCGGGACCTCGATGCCCACGACGGACTTGCCCGGCACCGGGGCGATTATCCTCACGCTCATGGCCTTCATCGCCAGGGTGAGGTCGTCGGCGAGGTTTACGATGCGCCCCACCTTTATCCCCGGGGCGGGCTCGAACTCGTACATGGTGACCACCGGGCCGGGCCTCACCTCCACCACCCGCCCGTCTATGCCGAAGTCGGCGAGCTTTCCGGCCAGGAGGCGCGAATTCTCGAGCAGCGTCTTGTCGTCTATGACGTCCTTCCTGGCCGGCGCACGGTCGAGCAGGCTGAGGGGAGGCAGCTTGAAGTCGCCCCTCGGGCTCGTGAACTCGAGCTCTTCGGCCGCCTCGTCCGCCGCCTCGCCCTTGTTCTTCGCCCCCTTGCCGGCGGACCTCGCCCCCGGGGTTATGATGGGAGGGGCGCCGGTCCCGGCGCCGGGGGCCGGGGCCGCCACGGAGATCTTACGTGCCCCCCGGGGCCGGGCATTTTCGGCCTCCTCGGCCTGGTCGCCCCCCCTCCATGCGACGGCCCTTACGGCGGACCGGACCAGCGAAAATCCCCTGGGCACGGCCACCGTCAGCGTATGGAAGACGGAGAGCCCCGTGGCCACGAGAGTTGCGATGACGACCACGGCGGCGAGCATGATCATCGCCCCGCTGAAGCCGAGGTAGTTTATGAGATGTCGGCTCAGGAACTCGCCTATCCAGCCCCCGGCCACGCCGCCGCCCTCCCCGCCGCGGGCCGTCACCCCGCTGGCAAGGGCGGCAAGAGAGCCTACGAAGACGACGAAGCCCACGGGTATGGACGCGCGGAAGGTGAAGTCCCGCCTGAGGAGCAGCTCCACGGAGACGACGCCGAGGAGCAGGGGAAAGAGGTAGGAGGCGTAGCCGATGGAGCCGAGGAGCAGGGCGGAGAGGAACTCTCCCACCACGCCGCCCCAGTTGGAGGTCTCGTTGTAGGAGTAAAGGCTTATCGCCGTATAGAGGGCCGCGGCCATAAGGGCCACGCCCGTAATCTCCTGCCTTACCCCTTTGAAGTTTTCTCTCGTTTCGGCCATAGAAGGTGTCGGATTTGTTGTGAAAACCGGGGCTGACCGGCGCCCCCCGGTCCGGTTACCGCCCCGGACTCCTGAACTGCTTGCTCAAGGTAACGCCCTGGAACTGGTAAGATGAGCCTATCTTCGGGCCGTAGACCTTTTCCGGCAGCTCCATCATCTTCTCGAAGACGAGCTTGCAGAACTGCTGGCCGTGGGTGACCATGAAGGGCACGTCGTGGGCCCTCACCTCGAGGACCGCCTTGGTGCCCCTGACGGACCCGTCGGGCCCGTAACCGAAGCCGGGGTCGAAGAACCCGGCGTAGTGGGTCCGGAGCTCCCCCGAGCCCGCCTCGTAGGCGACCATCTCCGCGGCGTACATGGGGGGGACCCTTACGCGCTCCTTGCTCGAAAGTATATAGAACTCCTCGGGTTCGAGTATGAGGCATCCCTTGTCGCTTCTGACGATGGGTTCCCAGAAGTCACCGATATTATAATGGCCTTTCTTCGTCAAATCAACGACATGGCTGTTCTTCTTGCTCTTGTAGCCTACTATCCCGCCGTTTCCCCTGCCGCTCAGGTCGGCGCTCATGAAGAGCCCCCTGGAGATGCTCGCGTCGTGATGGGGCAGGGCCTCCGTCCCCTCCTCCCCGCTGTAAAGCAGCGTGGACCCCTCGTGGAGGGCCTTGAGCCCCCTGTCAGAGACGGAGCAGTTGCCCTTCATCAGGCGCAGCTGCACAAGGGACATCCCCCGCTCGACCCTGACCGTAAAGGACCTCGGCATGACCTCTATGAAGAGCTGGCCCTTGTAACCGCGCGCAACGTCATCGAAACGCGTGTTGTAGTCGGTCAGCACCCTTGCGAAGATATCGAGCCTGCCCGTCGTGGACTTCGGATTGACCCTCCCCCTTACGTTCCTCGGAAGGTCGAGCTCCTCCATCAGGGGTATCAGATAGACGCAGTTCTTCTCCAGAACCATCCCGCCGCCCGTCAGGTCGTGCTCATACATGACCATCTCCTGGTCATACATGTGCAGTTCACGGACGCCCTGATTGCGCTCGGGCAGAAAGCTCGATATGAGCCGGTAGGCCTTGTCCCCGAGCCTCAGGTCGATGCTGGCGGGCTGGACCTGCCCTTCGGCTATGGGGTCGCCGCCAGAGAAGATGTGGCCGGCGCCTATCGCCACCTTGAGCTGCTGATAGCTGTATATGCCGTTTTTTCTCTCTTTTGCCATGTTCAGCCACCGAAGATCTTCAGCCCGGCCCGGCGGCGGGGCGGGGGCCGGACCGGTAATCAGCAAAATATATCACAGAATAAGACCAAATATCCAATGCCTTGTAGGGGGGCCTGCGGGGGTTTTAAGCTGGAGCGGGCCGGCGCGGGGCCAGGGGGGAAACGGGGGGCGGGGGGGGGGCGGGGGGGGTGGCGGATAGGGTCCGCCTCAGGCTTCGCCCTCGCCGCCGGCCTCGGAGAACCTGAGACCGGCGCGGGATATGCCGTAGAACTTCTTGGTCCAGACGACACGGGCCTTCCTGGCGATGTCGAGGTCTTTTACCAGGACGCTTACCGCCTCGTCCTTTTCAAAGGGGAGATAGCCCATCATCTTTACGCCGAGGCCGGTGGCGGATACGTCCACGGTCTTGACCGGAACGCGCACCTCCCCCTTCAGTATGTCGCATATCCGTTGTGTGGATGTCCTTTCACCGGAGCGTCTGTCCGTATCGTGGGCCTTGAGGACGAATCCACAGTACGGACAAGGAAGGTGTGAGTCCCTTGAGGCGGTGAAGAAGGCGCTATCACATCTCGGGCAGCTCAGCTTGTTCATACACACCCTTGTAAGAAGATGCGGGACTCAAGGCGGCAGGCCCTGCAAGAATGGCGTCTGAGCGGATATCGGACCAACGCTTGATGCGTTCTCAGGGAGTCTGCTTTATATAATAGCACCGGGCCTGCCTTGTCAATAGTTTTTAACCCTTTTTCCGGGGTTTTTTGCCTTCCGGCCCCGATCTTCGACATCCGCACCCCCGAAGGCCGCCGGGCGCCGGAGGCCTGCTTGACTTTTAAGGCCCCATCTGTTACTTCAATACGGATGAGGTTCAAGGGGCTGAAGACCGGAAGAAAAAAGCTTGCCCTGGCCGCGGCCGTCGGTGGCGTTCTCCTCTACGCCCTCGTGGGCGACAAGGGGCTCCTCGACGTCCTGAGGCTCAAAAGCGAACGGGACGGCATAGTGCGCTTCAACAGGACACTGGTGGCGGAAAACGCCGAGCTGGAAAGGGAGATAAAGCTCCTTAAGACCGACGACCGATACATCGGGCGGGTCGCCAGGACGGAGCTCGGCATGATAGGAAAAAACGAGATCATATACAGGCTCGGGGAGAAAAACCCCTGACCGCGGCTGTCGGAGAGGTCCCATGGAAACTCGCATAAAGATAAGCGGCATTCAGCTCGCCGCCGCGGCCGACGTTGAGACCAACGTCAAAAAGGCGACCGAGCTCGTCCACATAGCCGCCGACGAGGGCGCGAGCATCATCTGCCTCTCCGAGCTCTTCAACACCCCCTGGTTCCCCTATTCCATAGACCCGGCGGCCTTCGCCATGGCCGAGCCGGAAGACGGCCCCACCGTCACGGCCCTGAGGGAGGCAGCCGGAAGGGACGGGGTGGCCATCGTGGGCGACATCTTCGAGAAGGACGGGGACGAACACTACAACACTGCCTTCGTCATAGGCCCCGACGGCGCCACCGCCGGCAAATACAGGAAGATACACGTCCCCCAGATACCGCTCTGGGAGGAGAAGACCTACTTCAAGCCCGGGGACCTCGGCTTCGGGGTCTTCGACACCCCCTTCGCCAGGGTGGGCGTTCAGATATGCTGGGACATCTTCTTCCCCGAGGGTTTCAGGATCCTCGCGCTCAAGGGGGCCGAAGTGGTCTTCTGCCCCACCGCCTCCGCCTTCGAACACTCCCGGAGGAAGTGGGAGCGGGCCATCAGCGCGGCGGCCCACGCCAACGGTCTCTTCATCATGAGGGTCAACCGGGTGGGAAAGGAATCCCGCCAGGAGTTCTACGGGAGGAGCTTCTGCGTCGGGCCCGACGGCGAGCTCAAAGGCGAGCCCTCGGGGTCCTCGGTGGGGGTCGTCCTCGCCGAGATAGACAGGGCCGAGATAGCGAGGACGAGAAAGGAGTGGAGCTTTCTCAAGGACCGCAGGCCCGGGGACTACGGGGAGCTCCTGGAGGCGAACGGTTAGGGGATGAGGGCAAGGATAAACAGGATAATCGAAGACGCCATTGAAGGGGCCGTCGCAGACGGGTCGATAACGGTCGATAAGGTCCCCGATATTATCGTGGAGGTCCCGAAGAAGGAGGCCTTCGGGGACTATTCGACGAACATCGCCATGCTGGTGGCCCCGGGGGCCGGACGGGGGCCGAGGGACATAGCCGCGCTCCTCGCCGAGAGGATATCTCCGGACCCGCTCGTCGCCAGGTGCGAGGTCGCCGGGCCCGGCTTCATAAACATCTTCCTCGAAAATTCCTACTGGACGACCGTACTTACGGACATCCTCGCCGCCGGCAAGGACTACGGCAGGGGGGACCTCGGCCGCGGCGAGAAGGTGCAGGTCGAGTTCGTAAGCGCCAACCCGACCGGGCCCCTTCACATCGGCCACGGCCGCGGGGCCGCCGTCGGGGACTCGCTGGCCAACATACTCGATGCCGCGGGCTTCGACGTAACCCGGGAGTTCTACATCAACGACGTGGGCCGCCAGATGCAGACCCTCGGAGAATCCGTCCGGGTGCGCTGCCTCCAGCTCCGGGGCGAAGACGCGAAGATGCCCGAAGACGCCTACAAGGGCGATTACGTAGAGGATATCGCCCGCGACTTCCTGGCCAGGTACGGCGACAAAGCGGAGGCCCAGTCCATACCCACCCATAAGGACTTCGCCGCGGCGGCGATGCTCGAAAGGATAAGAAAGGACCTCGCGGACTTCGGCGTCGAGTTCGACACCTGGTTCAGGGAGAGCGGACTCTACGACGACGGCTCGGTGGAGGCCGCGATAGATGGGCTCCGCAAAAAAGGCTTCGTATACGAGCGGGAGGGGGCCCTCTGGCTCAAGACCTCGGAGCTCGGGGACGACAAGGACCGCGTCCTCAAGAAGGCCGACGGTTATACGACCTATTTCGCCTCGGACATCGCCTACCACAGGAACAAGGTCGACAGGGGTTTCTCACGGCTCGTAAACGTCTGGGGCGCGGACCACCACGGCTACGAGGCGCGGGTGAGGGCCGGGCTGAAGGCCCTGGGCATAGACGACAGCGTGCTCAGGATAATCTTCATCCAGCTCGTATCGCTGCTGAGGGGCGGGCGGCCCGTGGCCATGGGAAAGCGCGCCGGCGAGTTCGTCACGCTCCGCCAGGTCATGGACGAGGTGGGCGCGGACGCCTGCCGCTTCTTCTTCCTAATGAGGAAGGCCGACGCCCAGCTCGACTTCGACCTGGAGCTGGCCAAGAGCCAGGCCCCGGAGAACCCGGTCTACTACGTGCAGTACTGCCACGCGAGGATCCGCAGCATATTCGACTTCGCCGCGGAAAAGGGGATCGAGGCGCCGGTGGAGGCGGACGCAGGGGTCCTCGCCCGCATCGAGAGCGGCGAAGAGAAGGTCCTGATAAAATTCCTCGGGGGTTTCGTCGAGGTCGTCGAAAGGGCCGCCCGCGACATGGAGCCGCACAGGGTGACCTTCTACCTCACCGAGCTCGCCGGGCTCTTCCACCCCTACTACAACCGTAACCGCGTCGTCACCGACGACGCCGAGCTTACCGCCGCGCGGCTGCTGCTCTGCCGCGCCGTCAAGACCGTCGCTGCCAACGGGCTCCGGCTCCTCGGCATCTCGGCCCCGGAGAAGATGTAACGCCCCTTCCACCGGCCTCTACCCTTACCAGAGTCTCTCCATACCTCTTATACGCCGGCGGCGAGATAGTCCTCGAGGACGCAGAGCATGTGGCCGTGCGCGAGCGGGTCCTCGGTCATCCCCTCCACGGACGACAGCACCCCGAGGGCGAGGGCGGTAAATCGTCCACCAGCCCCCTCTCCGGCGGCGCGGCCGAGCCTCAAGAGGAACCCCGCGGCGGCGGAGTTGCCCGAAGGGAGGTCGTTGTCGTGGAGGTCGCGGTCCCTAATGAAGAGCGATTCCCGGTCGGCACCG
>JBHHVK010000026.1:0-15691 GCA_046754205.1 Thermodesulfobacteriota bacterium | reverse complement strand
GGGGGACCCGAGGTACGTCTGG
This sequence comes from Thermodesulfobacteriota bacterium, assembly GCA_046754205.1. Lineage (GTDB taxonomy): Bacteria > Desulfobacterota > GWC2-55-46 > GWC2-55-46 > JBHHVK01 > JBHHVK01. The sequence continues at coordinate 15,669 of JBHHVK010000026.1, read as the reverse complement.
GAGTTCACCATACCGGCCGACACGCTCGCCGGGCTCCTGGCGCAGGCCGGTTTCAGGATAGGTCTGCCCGAGGCCGTCGTCCCCGACATCGTCACCAGGGCCGGGAGGGTCAAGACCGTCTCCATAAGGGATTCGTACAACAGGGGCGTACGCCTCCGGGGCGAGGACCTGAGGAGGATAATAGGGTACTCGACGCTCCGGAGCACCCTGTTCGAGGTCACGCAGAGCGGATACCTCTTCATCTTCAAGGGCAGGGGCTCGGGCCACGGTGTGGGGCTTTCACAGTGGGGGGCCAAGGGCATGGCCGAGGACGGTTACGGCTACAGGGAGATACTCGCCCACTACTACCCGGGAACGAGGCTCAAAAAGGGCTGGTGAGCCCCGGGAGCCCCGCCTTTTTAGCTACTCATGGAACTCAAGGCATTCGACTACGACCTGCCCGAGGGGCTCATCTCTCAAAGGCCCCTTGAAAGGCGGGACTCATCGCGCCTCATGGTGGTGGACCGCCGGGCGGGGGGCGTCTCCCACGGGTCCTTTGCGGACCTGCCCTCGTACCTCGGGGCCGGGGACGTGTTGGTCCTCAACGACACGAGGGTGGTGCCGGCGCGCCTTCGGGGGAAGAAAGGGACCGGGGGCGCGGCGGAGGTGCTCGTCGTCGAGACCGGGCCGGCCCCGGGGCGGGCCAGATGCATGATAACGCCTTCGAGGAGGCTCCGGCAAGGCGCCGAGCTCTTCTTCGAGGGCGGCTGGAAGGCGCGGGTCCGGGGAAGGGACGCCGGCGGGTTCTTCGTCTGCGACTTTACCGGCCCCGAGGGGGGCGGTGTGGGGGACCTTCTCAAGGAGACCGGCGAGGTGCCTCTTCCGCCCTACATAAGGAGGGGGCCCGGGGGGCCGACGGCCGAGGACGGCTCAAGGTACCAGACCGTCTTCGCCGCCGCCGACGGCGCCGTGGCCGCCCCTACGGCTGGGCTCCACTTTACCGACCGGCTCCTCGGAGAGATCGAAGGCCTCGGGGTGGAGGTCCTCTACGTTACGCTTCACACCGGCCCCGGCACCTTCCTCCCCATACGCGCCGGAAGGATAGAAGACCACAGGATGACGAGCGAGCGCTACTCCATCGACCCGGGGGTCTTCGAGTCCGTAAGGAGGGCGAAGGAGGAAAAGAGGCGCGTCGTCGCCGTGGGCTCCACCTCCACCCGCGCCCTCGAGGCGAGTGTCGCCGGCGGCTTCGACCGCCCCGTGCTCTGCGGGGCCACGGACCTCTTCATACGCCCGGGGTTCCGCTTCCGGGTGGTGGACGCCCTTGTAACCAACTTCCACCTCCCGCGCTCGACCCTCGTGATGCTCGCGGCGGCCTTCGCCGGCCGGGGGCTTCTCATGAGGGCCTACCGCGAGGCCGTGGCCGAGGGGTACCGCTTCTACTCCTACGGGGACGCCATGCTCATACTGTAGACAGGGGGACCCTGTATAGGCGGGCTGCGGGCCGTTATCAGCGTCATTTGAAAGGTCTTAAAAAAGATCCATGTCATTCGGTTTCGAGCTATTGAAAACGGACGGCCGCGCCCGCCTCGGCCGCGTCACCACGGCCCACGGCGAGTTCTCGACCCCGGTCTTCATGCCCGTGGGCACGAAGGCGACGGTCAAGGCGCTCACGCCCGAGGAGCTGGTGGAGATGGGGGCCGAGATAATACTCGCCAACACCTATCATCTCTTCCTCCGGCCGGGCCACGAGGTGGTCCGCTCACTCGGGGGGCTCCACCGCTTCATGCACTGGGACCGTCCCGTGCTCACCGACTCCGGGGGCTTCCAGGTCTTCAGCCTCGCCAGGCTCCGGAAGATCGACGAAGAGGGGGTCTCCTTCGCCTCCCACATCGACGGCACCAGGTGCCTGCTCACCCCGGAGCTCGCCATCGAGGTGCAGGAGGCCCTCGGGGGCGACATCATCATGGTCCTCGACGAGTGCCCCCCCTGGCCGGCCGAAAGGGACTACGTCGAGGAGTCGATGAACCTGACCCACAGGTGGGCCCGGAGGTGCAAGGCCGCGAAGAGGTCCGGGGGCCAGGCGCTCTTCGGCATAGTCCAGGGGGGCATGCACGAGGACCTGAGGCGCGAGAGCGCGGCCGCCGTGGCCGATATAGGCTTCGACGGATACGCCATCGGGGGCCTTTCCGTGGGCGAGGAGAAGGGGTTGATGCACGAGATGGTCTCGGTGACCGCCGGGGCGCTCCCGGCAGAGAGCCCCCGCTACCTCATGGGCGTGGGCACGCCGGAGGACCTCGTGGCGGCCGTGGGCGAGGGCGTGGACATGTTCGACTGCGTAATGCCCACCCGGAACGCCCGGAACGGAACACTCTTTACAAGCACGGGGAAATTGGGTATAAAGAACGCTTGCTTCGAAAGGGACCCCGCCCCGCTCGACGAGCGCTGCGGGTGCTATACCTGCAGGAACTACTCGCGCGGCTATCTGAGGCACCTTTTCATGGCCGGAGAGATACTGTCTTCGAGGCTCAACACCATCCACAACGTCTATTTCTACCTCGACCTCATGCGCCGCGTGCGCGAGGCGATAGAGGGCGGCGAGTACGACGCATTCAAGGAAAGGTTCCTGAGCGGGAGAGCGCCCGCCTGAGGCCCGGTCGGTTTTTTCCATCTTTTCAAACGAGTTTACAATACCAAGGAGGTCAGTAAATTGTTCTACTTCATACCTGTAGCCGTGGCATACGCCGAGGGCGGCGGGGCCGCCGGCGGAAGCTCCGGGCTTGTAAGCATGGCCCCCCTGGTCCTGCTCTTCGTCATATTCTACTTCCTCCTCATTCGCCCACAGCAGAAGAAGGCGAAGGAGCACAAGACGATGGTCAGCCAGCTCGCCAAGGGGGACAATATCGTCATCGGCGGAGGCATCCACGGGCGCATCACCCAGGCGTCGGATGACATCCTGACCGTCGAGATAGCCGACAAGGTTCACGTCAAGGTCAGCAGGGACGCCGTCGTGGCGAAGAAGAAGTAACCCCTTGCGGCCAGCGGGGGTTGAAAAGAGACGGGCCGGGCAGATAAAAAGGTTTGCCCGGCGTCTTTTTTTTGATATATTATTGCGGTTTACGCTCCCGGGAGGTCTCATCGGGGCGAGGGCCTTCCGGGGGGGCGTCGGGGGGGCTCGGGCGGCCGTTTTTATTAAGGGGGCGGGGCCGTCCTGGCGGCCCGGTCCCCTGGGCCTCTATCACCTGTCCGCGGTTTTGCGGCACTACAGCTTTTCGGAGCCTTTTTGTCTATGAGGAGTATCTTCTGGCGCTTAATACTCTTGGCGTTTTTCACGGTGCTGGCCTTCGTCCTCTTTCTCCCTTCCACGCCCCTGTCCAGGGCGCTTCCGTCGTTCTGGGCCGACAACATCCCCAAGATAGTCCTCGGTCTCGACCTTCAGGGCGGCATGCACCTTGTCCTCGACGTGGACAAGGAGGCGGCGGTGAAGAACTACACCAAGAGGATCGCCGACTCCGTGGAGGACACGCTCAGGAAGAAGGGCATACCCTACAGGTTCGTCAAGCAGGACGGAACGTCCACGGTCGGGGTTTCTTACAGCGACGACAGGACCAAGGAGAGCGTCAAGGGGATCGTCAAGGACGACTTTCCGCTCCTGGGCCTGGCCTCGGACATGGAGGGCAAGCTCACCTACCGGCTCGACTCCGACGAGGTCAAGAGGATAAAGGACTGGGCCATATCCCAGGCCCTCGAAACCATCCGCAACCGCGTGGACAAGTTCGGGGTGGCCGAGCCGGTCATCCAGAAGCAGGGCGACAGAGAGGTGGTGGTACAGCTCCCGGGCCTCAAGGACCCTGAGCGCGCCATTGGGCTCATAGGCAAGACGGCCGTCCTCGAGTTCAGGCTGCTCGACGAGTCCATAGACCCGACACGGGCGATGCGCGAGGGGAGGGTCCCCTACGGGAGCGAGGTCCTCTTCCAGTATTCCACCGACCCGAAGACCGGGGTCACGAACAAGGTCCCCTACCTCGTCTACAAGGAGCTGCTCCTGACGGGCGACTCCCTGGCCGACGCCAGGGTGGCCTTCGACAGCAGGTTCAACGAGCCCTACGTCTCGCTCACCTTCGACAGCAACGGGGGCCGCATCTTCGAGCGCATAACGAGCCGCAACGTGGGCAAGCGGCTCGCCATCGTGCTGGACGGCAAGGTCCACTCCGCCCCGCAGATAAAGGAGGCCATCTCCGGCGGCAAGGCCCAGATATCCGGCGGCTTTGACTACGAGGAGGCTGCGGACCTCGCCATAGTGCTTCGCGCCGGCGCCCTGCCCGCCCCGGTGAACATCGTCCAGAACGTTACGGTGGGGCCGACCCTCGGGGCCGACTCCATCAGGGCCGGGGTCAAGGCCACCATCATAGGCGGCATACTCGTCGTGCTCTTCATGGTCTTCTACTACAAGCTCAGCGGTGTAATCGCCAACTTCGCCCTCTTCTTGAACCTCGTGATGCTTCTCGGGGCCATGGCCTGGCTCAACTCCACCCTGACGCTTCCCGGCATCGCGGGGATAATTCTCACCATAGGCATGGGCGTGGACTCGAACGTCCTGATATTCGAGAGGATAAAGGAGGAGCTCAGGGCCGGGAGGACCCCGAGGTCCGCGGTGAACGCCGGTTACGACCACGCGTGGTGGACCATCGTAGACGCCCACGTAACGACGCTCATTACCGCGGCCGTCCTCTTCCAGTTCGGAAGCGGGCCCATCAAGGGGTTCGCCGTCACACTCTCGCTCGGCATACTCATAAACCTCTTTACCGCGCTAATGGGCACCAAGGTGGCCTTCGACATACAGAACGACAAGCTCAGGGTCCGAAGACTCAGCATCTGAGGCCCGGCCGATAACGGACAACCGATAACTGGTAACGGACAACGGATATGGACATCTGGGGCGATACGAAGATAGAGTTTCTGGCCAAGAGGCGCTACACCTTCATAATTTCGGCCATACTCGCCCTCATCGGGCTGGTGGCCATCATATCGGTGCCCGCCGGCAAGGCGAACATGGGGACTGACTTCTCCGGCGGCATCTCGCTGCAGCTCAGGTTCGACCGGCCCGTGGAGATAGACAAGGTCAGAAAGATCCTCGGAGACGGCGGCTACAAGGAAGCCAACCTCCAGCAGTTCGCCGAGCCGACAAAGCTCCTGGTGAAGCTCAAGGGGGCGAAGGGCGACCTCGGCGCCATCACCAGGGACATAGGCCGGGTCTTCGCCGAGGGGATGGCCGACAACCCCTTCCGAATAGACTCCACCACCGAGATAGGCCCCACGGTGGGCAAGAAGCTCCAGAAGGACGCCCTCTGGGCCGTGGGCATAAGTCTCCTGGCCATACTCGGGTACATAGCCTGGAGGTTCGAGTTCCGCTTCGGGGTCGCGGCCGTGGCGGCCACCTTCCACGACGTCGTGGTCGTCTTCGGCATACTCTATCTGCTCGACACCGAGATAACGCTCCTCATCATAACCGCGCTCCTGACACTTGCCGGGTATTCGCTCACCGACACGGTCGTGGTCTTCGACAGGATACGCGAGAACCTCAGGAAGCGCACCACCGAGGGCTTCATACCGCTTGTCGACAGGTCGATAAACGAGGTCCTCAGGAGGACCATAGTCACCACCTTCACCACCCTGCTCGTCCTCGTGGCGCTCTTTGCGCTCGGCGGCGAGGTCATCCACGACTTCTCTCTCACCCTGCTGCTCGGCATCCTCGTGGGGACCTACTCCTCCATATTCATCGCGAGCCCGGTGCTCCTTCTCTGGAAGTCCAAGGACCGTGAGGAGCCCGCCCAGGCGCGGCGCGGCGCACCGGCCGGCTCCTGACGCAGGCCCCGTCCCCGCGCCCCTTCCGGCGGCGTGGAAGGGCCCCGATGATTAAACCTGCCGTTTAAGCTCATTTCTCAGATTTCTCCTTGCTAATCAGGTAGTTATGAAAAACTGATTGTCTTTTCCCTCTTTTTATGGTATCAGTAGTCAAAAGCCATTTCGGAGGACGTAATTGGAGGGCATTTTGGCCCATTCCGGCAGTTCGGTCGCGGTCGTCGGTTTGTATCATGCCGGTCGAGGCACATCCGTCTTTGAGGCTGCCCGGGGCGGGCCTTCAGGGGTAAGGCCACGGATGCCTTGATACCCGAGAAGGGTATCGCAGGCATTTTTTGCTTTCGTCCCCCCCGGCCCCCGGCGGCCGGGTCTATTCTTCTGAAGCCATGCACGTAATGAACAAGGATATAGCTCCGGCAGGCACCGGGGCCAGGCTCCTCGACCTCTCCCTGTGGCGGAGTTTTGCCGACGGGCTCGCCTCTCTTCTCGACATACCGCTCGCGCTCTATGACGCCTCCGGCGTGCTCCTCTCCTCTTCGGGCAGGGATAACCCTGTCTGCTCTGCGGTAAAGTCCGGCCGCGAGGGCAGGGCCCTCTGTCGGGACGAATACGCCCGCGCCGTGGAGGAGGCCGCCAGGGAAAAGAAGATATACATATACAAGTGCCACGCCGGCCAGTATTTCTTCGCCGTGCCCATGCCGGCGGCCGGCCGCCGGGGCTACGTCGTCATCGGCGGCCGGTTCTTCCTCAAGGGCGGCGAGACCAGGGCGCTCTACGAGGTCATGGCGCGCCGGGGCCTCGAAGCCGGAGCCCTCTCCGGGCTCGCCGAGGGCCTCAAGTCGGTCTCCCCGAGGTCGCTCTTCACCATACCGTCCATAGTGCAGAACATGGCCGCGCCCTTCATAGAGTGCCTCCACGCCGCCTCTGCCTCGGGCTCCTCCGGGGACGGGGACAAGGGGGGCCTCAACAGGCGCCTTCGGGGCATCCACGCCCTCGAAGAGGTCCACAGGGCCCTTGCGCCGCTCCTCGACCGCGAGGAGCTCTACGAGACCATCCTCGCCAAAAGCGTGGACCTCCTCGAGGCCGAGTCCGGCTCGCTCATGATACTCGATCCCAAGAGGAACGTCCTTTCCGTAAAGGCCGCCCTCGGAATGGACCGCGTCGTAATGGACTCCGTGGCCGTAAAGGTCGGGGAGGGGGTGGCCGGGGCCATAGTCTCCAGGGGAGAGCCGGTGGTCGTAAGGGACATAGAGCGCGAGGCCTTCGCGAGGCCGAGCCGCGGCAGGTACAAGACCAGGAGCTTCATCTCCATCCCCCTGAAGCTCGAGGGCCGGGTAATCGGTGTCATAAACATAACCGACAAGGTCTCGGGAGAGGGCTTCGGAGAAGAGGACCTCGCGCTGCTGCAGTCCTTCGCAGGCTACGCCTCCATAGCCATCGAGCGCGGCGCCTACTACTCCATGACCGAAGAGCTCAAGATGATATCCATGACCGACCCGCTCACCGGGCTCTTCAACCGCAGGTACTTTCGCGAGAGGCTCTACGAGGAGGTCGAGAGGGTCAAACGCCACGACGAGTGTTTCAGCACCTTCATAATCGACATAGACAACTTCAAGCACTTCAACGACAGGTTCGGCCACCAGGCGGGGGACGAGATATTGAAGGGGGTCTCCCGCGCCCTGCGCGAGGCCGTAAGGTCCATGGACGTCGTCGCCCGCTACGGCGGCGAGGAGTTCGCCGTGCTCCTGCCCCACACCAACAAGTCCGACGCCTTCGAGATAGCCGAGAGGATAAGGAAGGGCGTCGAACTCCACGAGGCCCCGGTCGGGGATTTCGAGGGGGCCCCGACCATCAGCCTGGGCGTGGCCGAGTACCCCTGCGACGCCGCCACGATAGAAGAGCTTATAGACAAGGCGGACCGCGCCATGTACCTGGCCAAGAGGACCGGCAAGAATAGAGTGGTCGTGTATGACGCAGAGCTCAATATTTGACGCATGCCCCGAGGCCGAGTTCTTCGGCCGCGCCGGGCTGATAGGCTCGCTCGTCGAGCGGGCCGCCTCGACCGACCGCCTCGAACCGGGCGTATTGCTCGTGGGGAGGCGCGGCAGGGGCAAGACGGAGGTGCTGAAGAGGGTCCACGCGGCCCTCTTTTTCGAGGGCTCCACCGTGGCCCCCGTCTACCTGAGGCCGGGGCCCTTCGGCTCGGCTGAGGTCCTGGCAGGCGAGTTCCTCAAGGAGCTCACCAGGCAGTACCTCGCGTTCAGGCGGAGGGACGCCGGGCTTGCCGGCGAGGCCCTGCCGCTCGCGAGGCTCGAGTCCATGCTTGCCTCCGCCGACCCGGCGGGCCTCGGGGAGTTTCTTCTAAGGCACCGGGCCGCCGCGGAAGCGCAGGACCCCAGGGCCGCCTTGAGAAACGCCGCCTCCGCCGCGGCCCGGGTGGGCCGCTCGCCGGGTATACCGGTCTGCCTTCTCATCGACGATATAGAGCTGCTCGGAGGGGTTCGTTACCCCGCCGTACCCCCCGCCGGGCCCGAGGCCCAGGCGGCCGGGGACTTCCTCGATGCCCTCGGCGCCGGCCCGGTAAGGCTTGTGGCCGCCTCCACGGAGGCGGGCCTCCCCGGCCCCTCCGGCCCCGCGGTGGAGGTGGTGCGGCTCGAGGGGCTCGACGAAGAGACGTCGGTCTTCATGATGGCCGAGCTTGCCAGAGGTCTGCGCGTGGAGTTCACTTCAGAGGTGCTCGTCGCGGCCGCCCGCAGGCTTTCGGGCTGCCCCCTGTACATGAGGCGGCTGGTCTGGGCCGCGCGCAGGTCCGGCGCCGGGCTTGCGGATATAAAGGGGTTCGCCGAGACCTACGCCCGTGAGCTCGCAAGCGGCGCCGTCGCCGGCCCGCGGCGCACGCCCCTCCTGCCCGGGGGCGCTGCGGGGCTCGCCGTGGCCCGGGCCGTAGCGGACGCCGACAGCCCGGTAGAGGCCGGGGACCTCGAGGCCCGCCTCAAGTCCGGCCCCGGAGGGCTCGCCGCGGCCATAGCCGGGCTCGCGGAGGCGGGGCTCGTGGAGGACCGCCTCGGCACGCTCATCTGGACCGGCGACAACGTGGAAAGGGATTTTATCGGGTACATGCACGAGGTCCGCGCCGGGGGGACGAGCGACGAGGAGGCGCGGACCTCGCTTGTCCGCACGGTCCTGAAGGACGCCTACGCAGGGGCCGGCGTCCCCCCCCCGGGCGAGTTCCGCGCCGGCGTGGAGGAGGTCTTGAAGTCCTTCGACCGCCAGAGGGTCCCGGTGGCGTTATTCTCAATGGGGGGCTTTCCCGATGGGGGGAAAAATGTTATAAGTAAGGGCGCCGCCCCGGGAGAGGACGGCGGGCTTCTCGAGCTCCCCCAGGTCATCGGCTGCTTCGACTCCGGCCGTTGGGAGAAGGCCGAGACCGGACCTCCCATACTGCTCGCCCGTGGTTTCCACGGCGGGAGGTATGACTCCGGGGCCGAGGTGGTCTGGGCGGTGGCCGTAAAGGAGGGTCCGGGCCCGGCGACCCTCGGCGACGTCTTCAATTTTGTAAGGAGGACGGGGATACTCAGGGAGAACTTCCGCACCACCCGGCTCGCCAGGTGGATAACCTCTTGCCAGGGCTTTACCCGGGAGGCGGCCGAGAGGGCCGCTTCCGAGGGGGTCATGACTGGCGGCCCCGAGGAGCTGCGGACCCTCGGCGACTTCCTTGCCGGGGGGGCGGTTGGGGCCGGCAGGGGGAGCGGCGGGCCGGGCGCAATCGTCGGCCGCGGCTTCATCCCGGAAAAGGAGTTCGAGGTGGTCCTACCTTCGGCCTCGAAGGCGGAGCTCGTGGCCGCTCGCACCGCCGAGGAGATATCCACGGAGATGGGTTTTGCCGCCGACGTGGTGGGGGGGATAAAGACCGCCGTCGTCGAGGCCTGCATCAACGCCTTCGAGCACGGCCGTCCGAGCGGGGGGAAGGTGTACTTGAGGTTCATTACGGCCCCCGACCTGCTCGAGGTCCAGGTCCGGAACCCCGGGGTGAGCTTCCTCGGCGCGCCCGAAGGGGCCGGGGGGGGCCGGGGGGGGCGGGGGGGGCGGGGGCCCGGGGCGAGGCTCCGCAAGCGCGGCTGGGGGATAACGCTTATGAAGAAACTCATGGACGACGTCCGGTTCGAGAAGATAAAGGGGGGCACGAGGATAAGGATGGTCAAGCGCCTCACCCGGCAAGGAGACGGCCTGAATGGATCGCACTCGTAAGAGCTACAGGGAACTCGACACCGGCGTGGTCATCTACGCCGACAACTACATAAACGACATCGAGGGGGAAAAGCTCGAGGACCTCTGCGACGTCTTCCTCGCCCGGGGCCGCAAGAGGATAGTCATAGATTTTTCCGGCACCGACCTCGTCAACTCCATCGGGGTCTCCATCCTCATCGGGATAATAGAGAAGATAAGGGACAAGAAAGGGGCGATAGTCTTCTCGGGGCTCAAGAGATCCAACTACGACGTCTTCGAGATTATGGGACTGACCCGGCACATCGAGGTCTTCGACACCGAGAACGAGGCCCTGAGCAAGATGGAGCCCTCTTGCGGCCCCGCCCCCCGGGGCACGGAGGCCACCAGGCCATGACCGCCATGCGCCGCAGGCGGGCGCACACGACTTCTTCCAGGGAGGCCCTTTGATGCTCGATATGGACCTTAGTCTTGAGAGGCTTTTGTTCAACCTCAACACCCTGTCCGAGCTCGGCACGGAGATAACCTCGCCCAAGGACTTCACCAGGATCGTAAAGAGCTCGCTGTTCATGGTGATGGGGTCCTTTTCCGCCTCCCGTGGCGTCATCTTTCAGAGCGACCATGAAAGGGACGCCTTCGTACCCATAGCCTCCAAGGGCCTCGGCGACGTCAAGGGCGCGAGCCTTCGCCTCGACCGGGAGGCGGCCCGCGCGATAATAAGGTTCAATAAGCCCGTCGACCTGAGCCAGGCCGCCCCGGCTGCCTGGCTCCCCGGCCCGGTAAGAGAGGCCCTCGAAAGGCTCGACACGCCCATCGTCGCCTTCCTCGTCGTCAAGGACGAGCTCCTCGGGCTCATCGCCATAAACGGAAAGTTCACCGGAGAGGAGTTCAACCCCTACGACTTCAGGCTCCTTTCGGTGATGGCCCAGCACATATCCTTCAGCCTCCACAGCCACGCCCTCCTGATGCGGCTCATGCGCAAGTACACCGAGAACAAGGGCCTGTACGAGAACCTCCGGCGCATATACTACGACACCATACACGCCTTCGCCGCGTCCATAGACGCCAAGGACGCCTATACCAAGGGGCACTCTCACAGGGTCTCGGCCTACTGCGCCGCCGTGGCCGGGGAGATGGGTTGGGATCGCGAAGAGGTGGAGGGGATACGCATCGCCGGGCTCCTCCATGACATAGGGAAGATAACGGTCGACAGGTCCATCATCAACAAGGCCAGCCCGCTTACGTCCAGGGAGTGCTCGGAGCTCAACTCCCACCCGGTGGTGGGCTACGAGATACTCTCCAAGATAAAGTTCCCCTGGAAGGGGATACCAATGATTACCAGGAACCACCACGAGAAGGTCGACGGAAGCGGCTACCCCGACAGGCTGAAGAAGGAGGACATCCCCATGGGCGCGCGCATCATGGCCCTGGTGGACGCCTTCGACGCCATGACGACCGACCGCCCCTACCGCCCGAGGCTCTCCTTCCGTGAGGCCATGGACGAGGTGAGGCAGAACTTCGACAAGCAGTTCGACCCCGGCGTGGTCCGTTCCTTCCTGAGCGTCATAAGAAAAGAGGTCACAGGAGAGGTCGCAAGACCGTCCATCATCCCGCTGCTCGCCGACCGTCTCGACAGCCCCACGGTGGCCAGCGTCCTCGAGGGCTTTCCGGTCCCCGCCATGGGCAACTGACCGTGGGTCAGGGCCTTTGAATCGATTCCCGGGGACGGGCCCTGCGGCCCCTCCCGCCGCCCCGCCCACCGCCCGGCCCGGAGAGGTCGCGTGAAACCCCTGCCGGTTCCATCACATGAAAGGGATGGATGAAAAAGCGCTGGAAGATCATCCCCGAGGACAAAGACCTCCAGGCCGTCCTTGAACGCGAGCTCGACGTGCTCCCCCTGACGGCCCAGCTCCTCATAAACCGCGGCCTCCGGTCCCCCGGCCCGGCCCTTTCCTTTTTCCGTCCCGACATCGCCGAGCTCCACGACCCCTTCCTCATGGCCGACATGGACCGCGCCACCGAAAGGATCGCCAGGGCCGTCCGCGACCATGAAAGGATCGCCGTATACGGCGACTATGACGTGGACGGCACCACCGCCACGGCGCTCCTGAGCCTTTTTTTCAGGGAGATAGGCGTGGACGCGCTCTGCCACATCCCGGACAGGAAGACCGAGGGGTACGGGCTCAACGCCGAGGCGCTCAAGGGTCTTGCCGCCCAGGGGGCGAAGGTGGCCATAACCGTGGACTGCGGCATCTCGAACCACGAGGAGGCCCTGGCCGCCTCTTCTCTCGGCATAGACCTCATCATCACGGACCATCACGAGGTCCCCCCCGAGGGCCCGCCGACCGCCTGCGCCGTGCTCAATCCCAAAAGGGAGGACTGCGCCTTCCCCTTCAAGGGGCTCGCGGGCGTGGGCGTGGCCTTCAACCTGTTGATGGCCCTGAGGGCCGTCCTGAGGGCCGAGCCCTGGTACACGGGACGGTCGCCCAACCTCAAGAGGTACCTCGACCTCGTCTCCATAGGGACCGTGGCCGACGTCGTCCCGCTGGTCGACGAGAACAGGGTATTCGTCAGGTACGGCCTGAAGGAGCTCGAAAGGACGGCCCGTCCCGGGCTCCAGGCCCTGAAGGAGGTATCCGGCCTCGAGCCCGGCCCCGTAGGGGCCGGGCAGGTGGCCTTCAGGCTCGCGCCGAGGATAAACGCCGCCGGGAGGCTTTCGAGGGCCTCTGCCGCCCTGAAGCTCCTTACCAGCGACAGCCCCTCCGAGGCCCGCGCGCTCGCCTGCGTCCTCGACGCCGAGAACCGCTCCAGGCAGAAGATAGAGGAGAAGATACTCACCGAGGCCCTCGCCATGGCCGGGGAGTTCGAGGACAACAGGGGGATAGTCCTCTCCTCCGGCCACTGGCACCCCGGGGTCATAGGCATAGTAGCCTCCCGACTCGTCGACCGCTTCTGCAAGCCCACCGTCATGCTCGCCGTGGATGGGGACGTGGCAAAGGGCTCGGCCCGGGGGGTGAAGGCCTTCGACATGCTCGGGGGGCTCAGGGCCTGCTCCGGGCTCCTCGAAAGGTTCGGCGGGCACAGGGCGGCCGCCGGGCTCACTCTCTCCAGCGCCAGGCTCAGGGCCTTCCGGGAGGAGTTCATCCGCCACGTCGATTCCACGCTCACCGATGACGACCTCACCCCGGAGATAGAGCTCGACGCCGTCGTCACCCTCGACGCAGTCACCGGACGTCTCGTCTCCGAGATAGAGGCGCTCGCGCCCTTCGGGTGCGCCAACCGCGAGCCGGTCCTCTGCATCGAAGACGCCCACATAACCGACGCCCGCGTGGTCGGCGCCAATCACCTGAAGTTCAACGTCAACCAGAACGGCTCGACCAGGGGAGGAATCGCCTTCGGACTGGCGGGCCTCCACCCCATCGGGGGCGGAGGCTACGCGCTCGCCTTCAGCCCCTACATGGACGAGTGGAAGGGCACCAGGAGCCTCCGGCTCCGGGTCAGGGACGTGCGGCCCCGGGCGGGCTAAAAATCTTGACAGCAAAGGCGAAACAAAATATAGTCCGGAATTGGCCGCCGTCGGTTCCCGGCGCCCCTTCAGGCGGCGCGCGGCGCTTCGTTTAGCAAGTGGGGGAGGTCAGGTTATGTCGGAACGCGTCCCAGTGGCCCCCTTCGGCGGGCTCCCGCGGGACCACCCGGGGGCAAGGGCCCCGAGGTACTCGGTCCTTCCGGTGCCTTTTGATCTCACCGTCTCCTACGTGAGCGGGACGCGCCTCGGCCCCGAAGCCATCCTCGAGGCCTCGGCCCACATGGAGCTCTACGACGAGGAGCTCGGGTGCGAGCCCTCGGACGCCGGCATAGAGACGCTCCCGCCCCCCCCGCCGGCGGGCTCCCCGGAGGAGATGATAGACCGGGTCGCCTCGGCCGTGGACGGCATCGCGGGGCAGGGCAGGGTCCCAGTTACCCTCGGCGGCGAGCACTCCATAACCCTCGGGGCGGTGCGCGCGCTTGTCGAAAGATACCCGGGCCTGAGCGTCCTACAGCTCGACGCACACGCGGACATGAGGGACTCCTACATGGACTCCCCCTTCAACCACGCCTGCGTCGCCCGCAGGGTCTCGGAGCTATGTCCCGTCGTACAGCTCGGCGTACGGAGCCTCAGCACGGAAGAGGCCGAATACCTCGACTCCATCGCCGCCGCAGGGGCGGGCGGTGGGGGCGGGGCCGGGCTGCCGAGGGTAGTCACCCGTTACGCCCCGGAGGTCCTCAGGTCCCTGTCAGGGGGCGGCGGGGGCACCGGGGGCGGGGCGGAGGGCCTCCTCTCCGGCCTTGCCGGGGACGTATACGTCACCATAGACATAGACGTGCTCGACCCCTCGATAATGCCGTCCACCGGCACGCCCGAGCCCGGAGGGCTCGGGTGGTACGACGTCCTGGCCGTCCTCTCGGCCGTGGCCCGGGCGGCGAGGGTCGTGGGGTTCGACATCGTAGAGCTCTGTCCGCAGCCGGGCAACGTGGCCCCGGACTTTCTCTGCGCAAAGCTCGCCTACAAGATGATGGGCTACATCAACCGGGCGTAGGGGGGCGGGGGGCGCGGGGCGCGGGGGGACGGCAGGATAGCGCTAATATCGCGTAAACCTCCGGCGCCGCGGCGCCGGGGAGAAAACATCGTGGATACTAAGGAGTAATGGCAATGTCTTTCGTACCCAGGAAGGTCTTTTTCACCAAGGGGGTGGGCGTTCATCGTGAGGAGCTTACCTCCTTTGAGCTCGCCCTCCGGGACGCCGGCATAGAGAAGTACAACCTCGTCAGGGTTTCGAGCATCTTCCCGCCGGGGTGCAGGGTCATCTCCAGGCAGGCGGGGATAAAAAAACTCTCCCCCGGCCAGGTCGTCTTCTGCGTCATGAGCAGGCTCGCCACCAACGAGCCGCGCAGGCTCCTCGCCGCCTCCGTGGGCTGCGCCATCCCGGTGGACAAGAAGCTCTACGGCTACCTGAGCGAGCATCACGCTTACGGACAGACCGACTCGGTGGCGGGCGACTACGCCGAAGACCTCGCCGCGGCGATGCTCGCCTCCACCCTCGGCATCGAGCTCGACGAGGACCTCGGGTGGGACGAGAAAAAGGAGATATACAGGATAAGTGACAAGATAGTCAAGACCACGAATATCACACAGTCCGCCATAGTCAGGAGCGACGGCAAGTTCACGACCGTGGTCGCCTCGGCCGTCCTCATACCCTGAGGCGAGGGCCTCCGCCCCCCCGCCCCCCCCGGCCCCCCGGGCCCTGAAAAAATGCGCCGGGGCGGCCCAAAAGTCCCTTTTGGGCCGGATTTCGGTCAAGGAATTGTTGATAAGACGGCTGTTTAATGTTATATATTGAAGTGCGATCCGCCAGGGGCCCCCATACGGGGGCATGCACCCTGGCGCAGAGACCCGGGGTTCCCGGGCCGACGGTGGCCGTCGGGCAGTCTTTGACTCCAATAAAAGAGGGACGAGAGAGTTGGACCTGGACAGCATCAAGAAAATCTACGGGACTTACTCCAACGTCTATGACGCGCTGTTCAAGAGGTTCTTCTACCCGAGGATAAGACGCGCCATAACGGACA